>JAEXKM010000361.1 GCA_023445705.1 Pseudomonadota bacterium | reverse complement strand
CCTGTGGTCACCGCCGGCCTGCCGGCCAAGGTGCACTTCGCGCTAGGATCAGCCGTGCTCAGCGACGCCGACCGCGAGGCGATCAACAATGCGGCGGCGGCGGCCAAGACGGACGGCGCCAGGCTTTCGGTGACCGGTTTCACCGACCGCACCGGCAACCTGCCCCTGAACGAGCGTCTGGCCCAAAGCCGGGCGACCGCAGTCCGCGACGCCCTGGTCGCTGCGGGCGTGCCGGCGGCCAATATCGAGATGCGCCCGCCTGCAGCCGTCGAGAACGGCCCCGCACGCACGCCGGACGCCGAAGCCCGGCGGGTGGAGATCAGCCGACTCTAGAGGCAGCTACGCCGCGATCGTCGCAGAGGCGCTCGCGGCGTTCCCGCCAGGTCAGGCGGCGGCCTTCATAGCCAGCCAGATCACGTGGCGGGCCCCGCGCTTGCCGCCCGTTGCGCGGACCTTCACTTCTTCCGCTTGATAGCCGGCCTTGCGAAGACGGCGGGTGAAGCCCTCGTCGGGAGCGGAGGACCAGACGGCGAGGACGCCGCCCGCGGTCAGCGCGCGGCGAGCGGCCGCGAGGCCTTCGTGGTTGTAGAGCTGATCGTTCGCGGCGCGGCTCAGGCTCTCTGGCCCGTTGTCCACGTCCAGCAGGATCGCATCATAGGTTCCTGGGGGCGCGCTTCGGATCAGCGCGGTGACGTCGCCCTCCACCAGGGTGAGCCGCGGATCCTCCAGGCATTCGCCGGATATGTGAGCCATAGGACCGCGGGCCCAGGCGATCACCGCCGGCACCAGCTCGCCGACGGTCACGCGGCCGGTGGGCGGCAGCGCCTCCAGCGCGGCTCGCAGCGTGAAGCCCATGCCGAACCCGCCGATCAGCAGGTGGGCCTTCGGCCGATCGGACAGCCGCTCGCAGGCCAGCGTCGCCAGCGCCTTCTCCGAGCCGGAGAGGCGGCTGTTCATGAGCTCGATCGCGCCCGACATGATCGAGAACTCGTGGCCGCGCTGCATGAGTTTGAGTTCGCCGCCGTCGTCCGGGACGATGGCGGTGTCGAGGTGGACCCAGGGGATCATTCAGGCCCTAGCGCTTCTTGCCCAATTCGGCGGCGATGTCCTTGGTCAGCCGACCGACCTTGCGGTGGGCGGTGATGATCTGCTTCTCGGTCACGCCCCAGCGCTTCATCCAGTACTCGACCGCCTTGCGCTCGGAGAGGTCGAGGCGCTCCTTGTCGATGAAGCCGCGCTTGTCTTTCAGGCCCGCCATGTCGTTCGTCCTCGCGCCTACCGCGTCAACCAGGGCTTGGATTTCGATGATGAGTGCGCCGCGGCCGCCTGCTCGCGCTGGAAACGTCCGCCGCGCGGGGGCTTCGGCCGAGCGTCGATGGCGGCCTTCTTCAGTCGCAGGGCGCGCTGGATCGGAGTCTCGTCTGGCGGGGCAGGGGCGTTCGGGTCGTCGGTCATGGGGCGACCCTAGCCTTCCTCGGCGTCCGGCGCTCAAGAATTCTGGGGCCGCGCGCCCATATGCCCCTTGCAGCGGAGCCTCGTCAGCAGGCATGAGCCGCCCATGAAACAGGTCATTGTCGTCAACGAGGCGCTGGGGCTGCCGCCGGGCAAGATGGCCGCGCAGGTCGCGCATGCGGCGGTCGGCGGCCTGCTCAGCGCGCCGCGGGAGAAGCAGTCGGGCTGGTTGCAGGCCGGCATGCCCAAGGTGGTGCTGCGCTGCGGATCGCAGGACGAACTCTTCGCCCTAGCCGAGCAGGCGGAGGCGGCCGGCCTTCCGGTCATGCTGATCCGCGACGCCGGGCGGACCGTCGTGGAGGCGGGGACGCCGACCTGCGTCGGCATCGGGCCGGACGAGATTTCCAAGATCGACGCCGTGACCGGCGCGCTCAAGCTTATGAGGTGATGGGATGGTCTATTCGACCAAGCGTGGGACCGGGATCATCGGCACCGTCGAGGCGCCAATCGAACCGGTGACCTTCGAGGCGACGATCGAACACGGCCAGAACGCGATCCTGTCCTTCATCGCCAAGGCCCGGACCCTGAGCGGCAAGAGCCTGGCCGACCATGTGGGGCAAAGCCTGGTCCTGCAGATCGACGACGGCCCCGCCCTGGCTGTGGTGATCGTGCATATCGAAGGCGAGGACGCGGTCTTGAACCTGGCGCCCCGCTGACGGGTCTGACCATGCCTTTTACGACAAGGCCTAAGAACATCCGATAGGGCCGCGACGGGTTTTCAGGCGTAGCTTGGCGTGGTCCTCTCCCACCGTATTTTGAGTGGGGAGCTTTCATGACAATCGCAAATCTGATGCGGGCCGCCCTGGCGGCGGGCCTGCTGTGTTCGGCCGCGCCTGGAGCGCTGGCGCAGTCGTATCCGGCCGCGAAGATCGCCAGCCTGAAGTCCGGGGCTGTCGCCGGCGTGGAAGCGCGCGCCAAGCTCGCCCAGCAGATGAACGACCAGATCTTCTCCTATGGCGAACTGGCCTTTCAGGAGGTCGAAACTTCGAAATACGTGACCGGCGTGCTCGAGGATAACGGTTTCAAGATCGAGCGCGGCGTGGCCGGCCTGCCCACCGGATGGACGGCGACCTGGACCCATGGCTCGGGCGGTCCGGTGATCGTGCTGGGCAGCGACATCGACGGCATTCCGAAGGCCTCCCAGAAGCCGGGGGTGCCCTGGCACGATCCGCTGATCGCCGGCGCGCCTGGGCATGGCGAGGGGCACAATTCTGGTCAGGCGCTCAACGTGGTCGCCGCCCTGGCGGTCAAGGACCTGATGGAGAAGAACGACATCGCCGGGACCCTGGTGCTGTGGCCGGGCGTCGCCGAGGAGCTGCTGGGCGGCAAGGCCTACATGGTCCGCGACGGGGTCTTCAAGAACGCCGACGTGGCGCTGTTCACCCACGTCGGCTCAAACCTGGCGACCGGCTGGGGCGCGACGTCGGGCACGGGGCTGGTCTCGGTCGAATACACCTTCAAGGGGGCGGCGGCGCACTCGGCGGGCGCGCCTTGGCGGGGGCGCAGCGCCCTGGACGCGGTGGAGCTCATGAACATGGGCTGGAACATGCGCCGCGAGCATCTGCGCCCCGAGCAACGGTCGCACTACGTGATCACCGATGGGGGCGACCAGCCCAACGTCGTGCCGTCCACGGCGACGGTCTGGTACTACTTCCGCGAACAGACCTTCGACGGCATCAAGAAGAACTTCGAGATCGGCAACGCCATGGCCGAGGGCGCGGCCAAGATGACCGACACCAAAGCCTCCTGGCGCATCGTCGGAACGGCCGCGCCGCGCCACTTCAATCGTCCCCTGGCGGAGGCCGCCAAGGCCAATATCGACAAGGTCGGCCTGCCCGCCTGGACCCAGGACGAGCAGACCTTCGCCAAGGCGGTCCAGAAGAACCTGGGCGTGGCCAAGCAGAAGGGCCTCGCCACCGAGCTTACCAAGCTCGAGGCGCCGGTCGAGAAGCCGGAGAGCGGCGGGTCCGACGACATCGGCGACATTTCGTGGGTGCTGCCGACCATCACCGTGGTCTATCCCGCGAACATTCCCGACCTGCCCGGCCACCACTGGTCGAACGCCATCTCGATGGCCACGCCGATCGCTCACAAGGGGGTGGTCGCCGGTTCGAAGGTCATCGCCATGACCATGGTGGACGTGCTGACCCAGCCGACGCTTCGCAAGAACGCCAAGGACTACTTCGTCAACGTCCAGACCAAGGATCAGAAGTACGTCCCGATGATCGGACCCGACGACAAGCCGCCCATCGAGATCAATGGCGAGGTGATGGCGAAGTACCGGCCGGAGATGCAGAAGTTCTACTACGACCCGACCAAGCATCCGAGCTATCTGGAGCAGCTTGGGGTGAAGTGGCCGGTCACGGACCTGACCCCGCCGGCGGGCTATCAGGTCGACTGAACGGCTTGACCAGCGTTGACGTGCTGAAACCGCCGCGGCTCATTTTCGCCATGAGCCGCGGCGAGCCTCCGCGTCTTCTTGGAGGTACCAGCACGCGCCTGACCAGCCTTTTCCTCGCCGCAGCCTTGCTCGCCGGTTCGGCTTCGATGGCCGCCGCCGCCCAGGGCCGCTTCATCCACCCGGCCGACACCAACAAGGACGACCGGATCAGCAAGGCTGAGTGGACGGCCTACAAGCTGCCCGAAGCCGAGTTCGCCAAGGCGGACACGAACAAGGACGGCCAGATCGACGGCCCCGAGTTCGTCGCCTGGGACACCGCCTACAAGGCCGCCCACAAGGGTCACTAGGCCAAGGCCTGCTCCAGGTCGGCGATCAGGTCGCCGGCGTCCTCGATCCCTACCGACAGGCGGATCAGGCCGTCGGCGATGCCGATGCGCGCCCGGGTCTCGGCCGGGATCGAGGCGTGGGTCATGATCGCCGGATGTTCGATCAGGCTTTCGACGCCCCCAAGGCTCTCGGCCAGGGTGAAGAGCCGCGTCCGCTCCAGCATCCGGCGCGTGCCGGCAAGGTCGCGATCGAGCACGGCGGAGATCATGCCGCCGAACCCTCCGGTCATCTGGCGCCTGGCCAGGTCATGCTGCGGGTGGCTGGCCAGCCCCGGATAGATGACCTTGGCGACGTCGCTGCGGCTTTCCAGCCAACTGGCGACCTGGGCCCCGTTCTCGCAGTGGCGCTGCATGCGCAGGGCCAGCGTCTTCACCCCGCGCAGGGCGAGGAACGAGTCGAACGGGGAGGCGACCGCGCCGACCGCGTTCTGCAGGAAGGCCAGTTGGTCGGCGAGCTCGGCGTTCTGGCCGACCACCAGGGCGCCGCCGACGATGTCGGAGTGGCCGGATATGTACTTGGTGGTCGAATGCATGACCGCGTCGAAGCCGAACTCCAGCGGACGCTGGCAGTAGGGGCTGGCGAAGGTGTTGTCGGCGGCGGCGAGCAGACCCCTCCGCCGGGCGAGACCGGCGATGGCGGCCAGGTCGGCCAGCCGCAGCAACGGGTTGGTCGGGGTCTCGACCCAGATCAGCCGCGTCGCGGGGGTGATGGCGGCCTCGATGGCGGCCACGTCGCTCATGTCGACGAAGCTGAACTCAAGGCCGGCGGTGCGCCGCCGCACCTTGTCGAACAGCCGGAACGAGCCGCCATAGAGGTCCTCGCTGGCGATGACGTGTGCGCCGGCGTCCAGCACTTCGAGGAAGGTGGAGATCGCGGCCAGGCCCGAGGCGAAGGCGTAGCCCCGGGTTCCGCTTTCCAGATCGGCGATCGCCCGCTCGAAGGCGAACCGTGTCGGGTTCTGGCTGCGGGAGTATTCGAACCCCTTGTGCTCGCCCGGGCTGGTCTGGGCGTAGGTCGAGGTCGCGTAGATCGGCGGCATGACAGCGCCGGTCGTAGGGTCCGGGGATTGGCCGCCGTGAATGGCGCGGGTGGCGAACTCCAGGCGGTTCTTGCCGTGTCCGCCGTTACTGGGATTGTCTTGGGTCACGCCGCCCGCCGCAGATAGTTGATGAGGTCGATACGGGTGATCAGCCCGACGAATTCGCGGCCTTCGAGGACGATGGCCACCTGATCACGCTCGAACACCGGCAGCAGCGCGTCCAGCGGATCGCTGGCCTGCAGGGTGTCGAGCTTGGCGGTCATGGCCGCCGACACCGGTTGGGAGAAGCGCTTGTCGGGCTTGGAGTCCTCGATGGCTTCCAGAAGGTCGCTCTCGTCGATCAGGCCGATCAGTCGGCCGTTGTCCAGGACGGGAAGCTGGCTGACGTCGGCCTGCCGCATTCGGTTGTAGGCGGTCAGCAGGTTGTCGCCGGGACCCACCGTGACCGCCGCGCCCTCGGCGGCGGAGCGGGCGATCAGGTCGCGCAGGTCGCCGTGCAGCCGGCGCTGGGTCAGGCCCTGCTCGGCCAGCCAACTGTCGTTATAGACCTTGGAGAGGTACTTGGCGCCGGTGTCGCAAACCAGGGTCACGACCCGCTTGGGCTCGGTCTGTTCGCGGCAATAGCGCAGCGCGCCGGCCAGCAGCGTGCCTGAGGAGGAGCCTCCGAGCACGCCGGCCCTGGTCAGCAGCTCCCGGGCCGCGGCGATGCTCTCCTGGTCGGGAATGGTGTAGGCGGCCGAGACCAAGGACAGGTCGCAGTTGGTCGGCACGAAGTCCTCGCCGATGCCTTCGACCACCCATGAGCCCGGCTCGATCAGTTCGCCGGTGTTGACGAGGGGGGCGAGGATGGAGCCCTCGGGGTCGGCCAGGACCATCTTGGTCTTTGGCGAGGCCTTGGCGAAGAACCGGCCGAGGCCCGTCAGGGTGCCGCCGGAGCCGACGCCGACCACCATGGCGTCGATATCGCCTTCCATCTGCTCGAATATCTCGGGGCCGGTGGTCGCCTCGTGGGCCTTCGGATTGGCGGGGTTGGCGAACTGATTGATGAAGATCGCGCCGGGGATCTCGGCGGCCAGTCGTTCGGCCATGTCCTGGTAGTACTCGGGATGACCCTTGCCGACGTCCGAGCGGGTGATGCGGACGTCCACCCCCATGGCCCGCAGATGCTGGATCTTCTCCCGGCTCATCTTGTCGGGGACGACCAGCAGGATCTTGTAGCCCTTGAGCACTCCGACCTGGGCCAGGCCCAGGCCGGTGTTCCCCGCCGTGGCCTCCACCAAGGTTCCGCCCGGCTGGAGCGACCCGTCGGCCTCGGCCGCCTCGATCATCGAGCGCGCGATGCGATCCTTGATCGACCCGCCGGGGTTGGCGCTCTCGAGCTTTACGAAGAGGCGGCAGGGGCCGGTGTCGAAGCCGATCAGCTCGACCATTGGAGTCCGGCCGATCAGCGCAAGGGCCGACTGGGCGGGAGGCGGCAGCGGCATTGCGCCTTGGGTCATTTAATGGAGCTCCTGGAAGGGCCTTTTCAGCGAAACGCCTGGGGTCGGTTTCCGCGCCATCACCATCAGCATATGGGCGATTTTCCCGCCCTGGCCAGCGGAACGGTGTTCTGCAGTCGCCTTGGGGCGGCATTCGGCGATTTTCAGCCTAGGCGACTCGACTTTTCGGCCCTGCTCGGATCAGGTGCCCGGCTTCGGACTGGGGGCTCAAACCATGTTTTCTCGATATCTGCTGTCGGCCGCCATGGCCGCGGTCCTGGCTGCGCCGGCCTTTGCCGAGGCGCCCAAGGTCGACGCTGCCAAGTGGGACGTCAACGCGCCGCCCGGTCCGACCCGTCAGGTTCCGATCGACGTCACCTCCGGCACCTGGATGAGCCTGGACGTCAGCCCGGACGGCAAGGAGATCGTGTTCGACCTGCTCGGCGATCTCTACGTGATGCCGATCGCCGGAGGCGAGGCGCGGCCGCTGACCACCGGCATGGCCTGGGACATGCAGCCCCGCTACTCGCCCAACGGCCGCTGGATCGCCTTCACCTCCGATCGGGGCGGCGGCGACAACATCTGGGTCATGGACCGCAACGGCGGCGAGCCCCGCCAGGTCAGCAAGGAAACCTTCCGCCTGCTGAGCCAGCCGGCCTGGAGCCCGGATTCCGAGTTCATCGTGGCCCGCAAGCATTTCTCCTCGGAGCGTTCGCTGGGGGCCGGCGAGATGTGGCTCTATCACCGCTCGGGCGGGGAGGGGCTGCAGCTCACCAAGAAGCGCACGGACCAGAAGGACACCGGCGAGCCGGCGTTCTCGCCCGATGGCCGCTATCTCTATTTCAGCGACGATTCCACGCCTGGCGGCGTCTTCGAATACTCCAAGGACGTCAATAGCCAGATCTACGTGATCCAGCGGCTGGACCGTGAGAAGGGCAAGATCGAGCCCTATGTGACCGGGCCGGGGGGCTCGATCCGCCCGACGCCCTCGCCGGACGGCAAGTCCTTGGCCTTCATCCGGCGGGTCCGGTACAAGTCCGTGCTCTACGTCATGGACATCGCTTCCGGCCGCGAGACGCCCGTCTTCGAGGGGCTAGACCGCGACATGCAGGAAACCTGGGCCATCCACGGCGTCTATCCGTCCATCGCCTGGACGCCGGACAACCGGGCCCTGGTCGTGTGGGCCGGGGGCAAGATCAAGAAGATCGACGTCTCCACCAAGGCGGTCAGCGACATCCCCTTCCACGTCCAGGGCTCGCGCGCCGTGCAGGAGGCCGTGCGCTTCCCGGTCGAGGTGGCGCCCAAGGACTTCAAGGTCCGCATGCTGCGCTGGACCGCGGTCAATCCGCAGGGCGACAAGGTCGTCTACCAGGCGCTGGGCCACCTCTGGGTGAAGGATCTCAAGAGCGGCGCGCCGCCGCGCCGCCTGACCCGCCAGAACGACCACTTCGAGTTCTATCCCTCCTGGTCGCGCGATGGCCGCTCGATCGTCTACACCACCTGGAACGACCAGGATCTCGGGACCGTCCGCGTGGTCGGCGCCGGCGGCGGCGCGGGCAAGGTGATCTCCAGCCAGCCTGGCCACTACGTCGAGCCGGTCTTCAGTCCCGATGGGTCGCGCGTGGTCTATCGCGCCGCCTCCGACGGCTTCCTGACCTCGGCCATGTGGGGGCGCGAGCCCGGCCTCTATGCGGTTTCGGCCAAGGGCGGGGCCAAGGCCGAGCGCATTTCCGACAAGGGCGTGCAGCCGCAGTTCGGCGCCTCGAACGACCGGGTCTTCTTCATGACCTTCGAGAGCGAAAACAAGCGCGCCCTGCGCTCGGTCGAGCTCGATGGCTCCGACGAGCGGACCCATCTGATGAGCGAGTTCGCCACGCAGTATTCGCTCAGCCCAGACGAGCGGTTCGTGGCCTGGACCGAGCGGTTCAACGCCTATGTCACGCCCTTCGTGGCCACCGGCCAGACCGTGGACCTTTCGCCAAAGACAGCCTCCATTCCGGTCAGCCGCGTCAGCCGCGACGCCGGCGAATTCCTTCACTGGTCGGGGGACGGCAAGCGGCTCTGGTGGTCGCTCGGGCCGGAACTGTACTCGCGCGACCTGAAGGAGGCCTTCGCCTTCGTCGATGGCTCGCCAGCCGAGCTGCCGAAGCCGGCCGAGCAGGGGATCGATATCTCCTTCACCCAAGCCGCCGCCGCGCCGGAAGGGCGCGTGGCCTTCACCGGCGCGCGCATCGTCACGATGAAGGGCGACGAGGTCATCGAAAACGGCGTGGTGGTCGTGAACGGCAATCGGATCGAGGCGGTCGGCCCGGCCGCGTCCGTCGCCGTCCCAGCCGGCGCCAAGGTCATCGACGCCTCGGGCAAGACCATCATCCCCGGCCTGGTCGACGTCCACTGGCACGGCGCGATGGGGGCCGAGCAGCTCATCCCGCAGCAGAGCTGGGTGAACTACGCCGCCCTGGCCTTCGGGGTCACCACTATCCACGACCCCTCGAACGACTCCGGCGAGATCTTCGCGCATAGCGAACTTCAGAAGGCCGGCGAGGTGATCGGGCCGCGGATCTTCTCCACCGGCACGATCCTCTATGGCGCCAAGGCGCCTTACACCGCCCAGATCGACAGCCTGGACGACGCCCGCTCGGCCCTGCGCCGGATGAAGGCGATCGGCGCTTTCAGCGTGAAAAGCTACAACCAGCCGCGCCGCGACCAGCGCCAGCAGATCCTGGCCGCGGCGCGCGAGCTGGGCGTCATGGTGGTGCCGGAGGGCGGCTCGCTGTTCGAGCACAACATGACCATGGTGGTCGACGGCCATACGGGGGTCGAGCACTCTATCCCGGTGGCCAAGATCTACGACGACGTGCGCCAGCTCTGGCCGGCCACCAAGGTCGGCTACACCCCGACCCTGATCGTCGCCTATGGCGGGACCTTCGGTGAGAACTACTGGTACGAAAAGACGGACGTCTGGGCCGACGAGCGGCTGTCCAACTTCGTGCCGCGGCGGATGCTGGACGCCCGCTCGCGCCGGCGGATCAAGATGCCGGACGAGGAGTACAACCACGTCGAGATCGCTAAGGTAGCCAAGGAGTTGAACGACCTCGGAGTCTCGGTGCAGCTGGGCGCCCACGGTCAGCGCGAAGGGCTCGGCGCCCATTGGGAACTCTGGATGTTCGCGCAGGGCGGCATGACCCCGCTGCAGGCGCTTCGCGCCGGCACGCTCTCGGGCGCGCAGTACCTGGGCATGGAGAAGGACATCGGCTCTCTGGAACCGGGCAAGCTCGCCGACCTGCTGGTGCTCGACGCCAACCCGCTGGAGAACATCCGCAACACCACCTCCATCCGCTACACGGTCGCCAACGGCCGGGTGTTCGACGCCATGACGGTGAACGAGCTTGGCAAGCCCGCCCACAAGCCCTTCTGGTTCGAGCAGCCGGGCGGCGAGGGATGGGGCGCCGGCTCGACCACCATGGTCAGCCACCAGGAGGACTGATGGCCAAGGCGACCCCGGCGACCCGCGCCCTCGACAAGGCCGGCGTCGCCTACGAGCTTCATGAGTACGACTATGATCCTGACGCCCCGCGCGTGGGCCTGCAGGCGGCCGAGAGTTTGGGCGTTTCGCCCGATCAGGTGCTCAAGACGCTGATGACCCTGGTGGACGGCAAGCCGGTCTGCGCCGTGCTGGCCTCCGACCAGGAGGTGGCGATGAAGAAGCTCGCGGCGGCGGTCGGCGGCAAATCGGCGCAGATGATGAAGCCTGCCGACGCCGAGCGGATGACCGGCTACCGGGTCGGCGGGGTCAGCCCTTTTGGGCAGAAGCGGGCGGTCCCGACCGTTGTCGATCAAGCTGCGCTTGGCCACGACCGGGTGTTCGTCAACGGCGGCCAGCGAGGCTTGCAGGTGCGCCTGTCCCCGGCCGACCTGGTGGCGACCTTGCCAGCCAAGGTGGCGCCTCTGGCGTGAATGTCGTTGCGTAAAGGCGCGGAACGGGCCTTAACTTAGCGGCGATAACCTTGGTCGGCGGCGCACGAAGCGATCGCCACGCAACAGTCGGGCGACAGCCCGGGCAAAGGGGGAGGCGTCATGACGGCGGTGAGCCTGGAGCGGCGGCGCACCTACCACGTGGGCAATGTCAGGGGACAACTTCTGGCTGCCGCGCGTGAGATTCTGCAGGAGAGCGGACGGGCCGGCCTGTCCCTGCGAGCGATCGCCGACCGGGCGGGCGTCGCGCCGGGCACGGTCTATTATCACTATGCCGACAAGGCCGCTCTGCTGGCTGGTCTGGCGGTGGATGGCTTTCGTCAACTGGCCGAGGCGATGCGCGTCGCCTACGACCGCCGGGGCGCCGACAGCGGGCTGAGGTCCACGGGCTTCGCCTATCTTTCATTCCTGCGCGAGAAGCCCGAGCTCTACGAGCTGATGTTCGAGGCGCGCGACGGCGCGCGCCGGGAAGACGTCATGGGCGCCGAGGCCGAGGCGATAGCCGTCTCGCGCACGGCGATCATGGAGGACTTCGTCACCCAGCATTCGCCAGAGCTGGCCCAGAAGATCGCTGAGGCGATCTGGGCTTGGGGCCGGGGAATCGCTGCGGTGTCCCTCTCACGCGCCCGTCCGGGCGACGGGCCGGAGGGCGAGACCCTGGAATCGGCCGTGCGAGGCCTCGAGGCCCTGATCGTCGGTCGCTGAGCCTTTCGACAGGCTTTTCCGAAGCTTAGCCGTTTGGCCGCTCGCGGGGCCGCGATCCTTGCGCCACAAGGGCCGAGCAAAGTGTCAGGCGCAGAGCTTTTCCCTCTATTCGAACGCCGTTCGAGATATCCAGCCTGGACCATCAAGCACTCACGACGGGCGACATAACGCCCGCGTTGGCTGGGAGGTTTAATATGATCCAACCGCTGCGCCTGCGCAGTCTGTTCATCATGGGCGCGTCCGTCGCGGCCATGTCCGCCGCCACTCAGGCCGCGGCCCAAGACAGCTTCACAATCGAAGAACTGGTCGTCACCGCGGAAAAGCGCGAGCAAAGTCTGCAGGACGTGCCGGTGGCCGTTACGGCCTACACCTCTGAAAAGCGGGACATCCTGGGGGTCGCGACGGTCGAGGACCTGGCCCGCGTCTCGCCGAGCATCGCCTACACGAACAATGACCGTCTCTCGATCCGTGGTTTCGGCCGCCTGACCAACTCGGTCGGCACGGACCCTTCGGTGGCGCTGTATTCGGACGGCATCTTCTCCAACTCGATGGCCGACTCCTCGACGCCGTCGCTGTTCATCGAGCGGACGGAAATCCTGCGCGGCCCGCAGGGCACCCTCTACGGCCGCAACTCGATCGGCGGCGCCCTGAACATCATCGGCCGCCGGCCGAGCGACGAGTTCCAGGGTGAAGTCCGCGGCATGGTCGGCAACTATGGCTCGTGGCGGACCGACGCCTTGGTCACCGGCCCGATCAACGACCACCTGCGCTTCCTGGTCGGCGGCTCGCTTGAGCGCCGCGACGAAGGCTTCATCAAGAACGTCGGCCCCGGCGGCGACACCAGCGCCCTGAAGCGCTACATGGTCGAGGCTCAGGTCGAGGCCGACCTGGGTGAGAACATCACCGCCCGCGTGCGCTACACCAAGTTCGACTGGGACGACAGCTACGGCGTCGGCAACATCCACGAGGCGGTGATCAGCCCGTACGACACGGTCTCTCCGACCGGTCTCGAAAACGCGGCGCTCTACTACAACCCGACCTTCGGCTACAACCGCGTCAACCCGTCCATCGCCGATCCCTACAAGATCGACATGGACCAGACGATGGAAGGCAAGCTCAGCAATCACAACCGCCTCCAGTTCGACCTGACCTGGGATCTGGGCGGAGCGACGCTGAAGTATCTGGGCGGCTTCCAGGCCTATACCTACAACACCAACGGCGACGAAGACCGCAGCTCGCGCCAAGGCCTGTTCAACATTCCGCTGGGCGCCTTCACGGCGCTCGGCGTCTCGCCGAACCAGCGCTTCTTCTACGAGGAGAAGCAGAAGTGGTGGTCGAACGAGATCAACCTCTCGTCCAACTCCGACGGCCCGCTGCACTGGATCGTCGGCCTCTATCAGTATCACCAGGACTACTCGCAGCCGCAGGGCCTGCGCGTGCTTGGCGATGCGGCCATGCAGGCGCCGATCAATCTGGCGACCGGCGGTCTCGCCGCCGCCAACCCGGACGGCAACTTCCTGTTCGTGAACGGCACGCTGGAAGTGGATTCCTATGCGGCGTTCGGCCAGGTGGACTATGAGTTCGCCGAGAACTGGACCCTGACTGCGGGTCTGCGCTGGACCAAGGACGAGAAGTCCGGCACGGACTCCGCCCGCTATGTTTCCCGTAGCCCGACCACCGCAGGCCTTCTGAACCAGTTCGCCGGTATCCCGCTGGCGGTCGCCCAAGGCATCGCGGTCGACTTCACGACCTTCGTCGCCTGCGGCGGCGCGACCATCGCCGCCTGTCACGCGCTCCCGGCCTACGCCAACGTCCGGGCAGACCCGAACGGCGGCCTGATCCGCGATCTGGAAGCCGACTACGACGCCTTCACGGGCACCCTCGGCGTGCAGTGGCAGCCTGACAGCGCGACCAACCTCTACGCCCGTTACAGCCGGGGTTATAAGTCCGGCGGCTGGCTGGGATCGAACGGCCTGACTGCGAACCCCTACGCCGACCCGGAATACGTCAACAACTACGAGCTCGGCCTGAAGAAGACCTTCGGCGGCCGGTTCCAGTTGAACTCGGCGGTCTTCTACGCTGACTACGAAGGCTTCCAGGCCCCGCTGCGGGTGATCATCAACCCGGCGACCGGCGCCACCGGAACCCAGTTCCTGAACCTCGACGCCCGCAACTGGGGTGTCGAACTGGAAGCCCAGTGGGCGCCGATCGACAATCTGTCGATCTTCGGCAGCTACGCCTACATCAACGCCGAAGTGACCAAGGGCTGCTGCTTCGTCGACGTGAACGACCCGGCGGCTCTGAAGGCCGGAGCCAATCCGGTGGGCGGAACGGCGACGGCCCGTACCCAGGACCTGAAGGGCAATCGCCTGCCCATGACGCCCGAGAACAAGTTCAATCTCGGCGCCAACTACACCTGGCACTTCGACATGGGCAGCCTGACGGTCGGCGGCACCTACACCTACACCGACGATCAGCAGACCACGATCTTCAGCCAGGAGAACTACACCGCGCCGTCGAACGAAATCGTCGACTTCCGCGCGCTGTGGAAGGACGGCCAGGATCGCTTCACGATCATCGGCTACCTGAAGAACGCCTTCGACGAGGTGGCCTATCAGAGCTCCTCGGCCACCAGCCTGACGGCGGCGGGCACCTTCCGCCAGACCGTGAAGCTGAACTTCCCGCGCACCTACGGCGTGGAACTCCAGTACCGCTTCTAGGCGGCGCCGGAGCACAGAGGACGGAGGGCGCTGCGGTTTCGCAGCGCCCTTTTTCTTGCCCTCAGCCAGGGGACCAGGTCGCGGCCTTCAGGGTGATGGGAAGGCCGATCGGCAGGGGCGCCCAGCCGAGCGCGGCGATCACGTCGTTGCTTTCCCGGGCCGAGCGGCCGGGCGCGAGCGACCAGGTGATGTGGTAGACGCCACCGTCGGGCCGGGCGGACGAGCCGGCGATCTCTACGACCGCGGCCTGGACGCCCTGACGGTCGTTGGCGAAGCCGATGATCTCGGCCTGCGTGTCAGTGGGCTCGAAGCCGCGCTCCTGCTCGAACTTCAGGGTGACGTGGTCGCAGATGACGTCAGGATAGGCTGGCGGAAAGCGCTCCAGCAGCGCGTCCCTCTGATCGTTGTCGAGCTTCCACCCCAAAATCCGCACGCCCATGCAGCTACTCCCTACGCAACGAGGGAGTTGAACCGCGGGCCCGCGAATGTGTTCCGCTGCGCCGTCCTAGAGGGACGAGCGAAGCATCCAGGCATGCTTCTCGTGGGCGGTCAGGCGATCGGAGATCAGGCTCGCGGTCACTTCGTCGCCGGCGTCCTGAGCCGTGGGAAGGATCGCATAGAGCGTGCCGATCACGGCCTCCTGCGCGGCGATCAAATCCTGGATCATCGCCTCGGCGTTCTTGGTGGGATCGCCGTCCTTGATCGAGGAAAGGTTGCCGAAGGCGCCATAGCCCTGGGGCGCCAATTCGCCCAGCGCACGGATTCGTTCGGCCACTTCGTCGATGGCCGCCCACATCTCGGTGTACTGGGCCATGAACAGCGAATGGAGCTGAGAAAAGTTCGGGCCGCGGACGTTCCAGTGATAGCCGTGGGTCTTCAGATAGACGGCGTAGGTGTCCGCCAGGAGCTTGGAAAGTCCTTCGGCGACCGCCTTGCGGTCTTTGGCGCTGGGGCCGGCGTTGGGCATCTGACGGGTTCCTGTTCTCAAGCTTCGACGCTCGCCGAACGAACAGTCGGCGCGGCGGTTCCCTTGGCCCCTATGCGCGCCCAGACGCGCTCGTGGACCGCGAAGGCCATGGTCTGGAAGATCGGCTCGATCATGCCGATGGCCAGCGCCGCCCGCCAGTCGCGGGTCAGCGCGTAGGCGACGCTGATCGCCACCACCAAGTGCATCACGCTGTAGCTAAGGGTCTTCTTGGCCGTCTGCATCGTTTTCAACTTATTTGCGATTAATTCGCAATATAAGTAGGCGCGTGCTTATGTGAAGGCCGTCGCGATCAGATTTTCCTTGGGCGGGCGGCGCCCGCTTATGGATTGTCCGGATCCCGGTGCAACACGAACGGAGCGTCCGGATCGGTGGGCGGCGCCGACGCTGGTCGCGGCGGAATGATTGGCGCGACGAGAGCCGGCGGGGTCGGGATCACCGCTTGCGGGGGTGGGACCTCAAGGCGCGGCGCTTCGGCGGCGGGCGCGGGCGCGGAACGAGCGGGCGGCTGGGCTGCGGCGGCTCGCGCGGGTGGGTTCTGCTCCGGCCGCGCCTTCGGCTCGGGAGCGGGGGGCTGTGGCGCGGCCTCAGGTTGCGGTTCTGCGGCGGGCGGTGCGATGGCCTCGGCTTCGACAGCGGGCGGGCTGGCTTCCGCGACAGCGGGCGCAGGCGCCGTTGCGGCCGGCGTCGGAGCGGGAGCTTGGCGGTTGTTGATCAGAAACGCGGCGGCGCCGCCCAGGA
>JAEXKM010000286.1 GCA_023445705.1 Pseudomonadota bacterium | reverse complement strand
CAGGAGCCGCGGGCATGGCGTGGCCGGCGTGTGGGGCACCGGCTGCCGGCGCAGGCATCTGATGGCCGGCGTGCGGATCGGCTGAGGTCGGCGGCGCAGTCTCGGCGGGAGCTGCGCCGGGTTCGGTCGGCACTTGGTGGCCCGCGTGAGGATCGGCGGCGGCTGGTGCGGCCGGCATCGTGTGCCCGGCGTGCGGGTCGGTCTGCGCGAGGGCGGCGGTCGCTGACCCGGCCAGCAGCAGCGCGAGGAGCGAAGTCCGGATCATGCCGCCGCTCCTTGCATCGGGCGCACCTTGAAGACCTGAAACATGCCCGCGTGCATGTGGTAGAGCATGTGGCAGTGGAAGGCCCAGTCGCCGGCTTCCGTGGTGATGTCGAAGCTGACCTTCCCGCCCGGCGCGACGTTCACCGTGTGCTTGCGCGGCATGAAGCCGACCGGTCCGTGCACCAGCTCGAAGAAGTGGCCGTGCAGGTGGATGGGGTGGGTCATCATCGAGTCGTTGATCAGGGTGATGCGCACCCGCTCGCCCGTACGGAAGGAATAGGGCGGGGGGTTCTCGCTGAACTTCCAGCCGTCGAACCCCCACATGAACCGTTCCATGTTGCCGGTCAGACGGATGTCCAGGGCCCGATCCGGCGGCCGCTGGTCTGGGTTGGGCGCCAGCGCGATGAGGTCCTTGTAGACGAGCACCCTATGGCCGACGCTTTCCAGGCCGAGCCCTGGCTCGCCTGTGCGGTCCATCGGCATTGGGGCGATCATCTGGACGCCCGGGCCCTTCTTGATCTGGGGCGCCTTCGAGTAGTCGAGCATGTTCATCGACATGCCACCCATGTCACCCATCACGTCGGAGCCGCGGCTTCGCGGTGGCGCCATGCCGGGCGGGGCGGAGGACGCCATGCCGGCCATGCCGCCATGATCCATCCCAGCCATCGTCGAGGGTTGGCTCGGCGCCATGGCGGAGTGATCCATACCCGCCATGCTCGAGTGATCCATGCCTGGCATGTTGGAATGATCCATCGCAGGCATGCTGGAGTGGTCCATGCCCGACATGCCGCTGTGCGCCGACATGTCCATGCCCATGTCCTTCATCGTCAGGATGGGCCGCTCACGGAGCGGCGGCACAGGTGCGGTCATCCCCAGGCGGGGCGCCAGCGTCGCGCGCCCCATGCCGGAACGGTCGATTGCTTCTGAGACGAGGGTGTAGGCGCGGTCCTCGGCCGGCTGCACGATGACGTCGTAGGTTTCGGCGTTGCCGATCTGGAACTCGTCCACTTCGACGGGGCGCACGTTCTGGCCGTCGGCGGCGACGACCGTAAGCTTCAGGCCAGGGATCCGGACGTTGAAGATCATCTGGGCCGCGGCGTTGATGAAGCGCAGGCGCACGCGCTCTCCGGGCGTGAAGATCCCGGTCCAGTTGTCCTTGGGCCCATGGCCGTTGATCAGGAAGGTCTGCACCGCGCCGGTGACGTCGGAGATGTCGGTGGGATCCATGAGCATCTTGGCCCACTCGATCCGCTCGGCCAGAGTCTGGTCCTTCCCCGCCAGCAGCCCGGCGATTGTCTGGCGCTGGTAATTGAAGACGCCGCCCTGCTGCTTCAGCCGCTTGAAGATCAGGTGCGGGTGCATCTCGCTGTGGTCGGCCAGGACGACGACGTGCTCGCGGTCGGCGCTGACCGGATCGGCATCGGCCGGCTCGATGACGATCGGGGCGTAATGGCCTTCGGCTTCCTGCAAGCCCGAGTGGCTGTGGTACCAGTAGGTGCCCGACTGAATGACCGGGAACTCGTAGACGAAGGTCTGTCCCGGCGGGATGCCGGGGAAACTCACGCCCGGCACCCCGTCCATCTGGAACGGCACCAGCAGGCCGTGCCAGTGGATCGAGGTGTCCTCGTCAAGGGTGTTGGTGACGGCGATCCGCACCCGCTGGCCTTCTTTCAGGCGCAACAGCGGCCCCGGGACGGTGCCGTTGATGGTCACCGCATGGCTTTGCTTGCCATCGATGGTGATCGGCGTGTGCCCAATGGTGAGCTTGATGTCCTCGCCGGAGAGCGTCGGCAGGGTCGACAGAATGCCGGGGGATGCGCTGAGCGCCCAACTGGGGAGGAGCGAGCTGATCGCCGCGCCGCCGCCGAGGATGGCGGCGCCGCGTACCAACGAGCGGCGATTGAGGTCAAAGGTGCGCGGAGGCATCAACGATCCTAGAAACTGAATTTAGGCGCAGGATCAGGCTTCCCACCGTGGGAAGGTCAACCCGGCCGGCTCTTTCAAGGATCAACGCAGCGCAGCGGCCAACCCCTGACTTGCGATCCTCAAATCGACGAGCGGTCGAGAAGCTCCATCAGCCGCTGACGAGCCCGATAGACCCGAGTCTCGATCGTCTTGACCGTGACGCCCAGGAGGTCGGCGGCCTCCTGTTGGGTCAGATCGTCGAAATAGGTCAGGAGCAGCGGCTCCTTGAGCTTGCCCGGCAGCTGATCGATGGCCTTCTGAAGGACGGCCCGACGTTCGACCGGGATCAGATTGGCTTCGCCGTAGGGCTCTGGATCCGGATGGGCGAGCGCCTCCGGCGACTGATCGTCCCTGTCGCCGAGGATGAAGCGGCGAACCGCCAGCCGCCGAGCCCGGTCCCGGCACTTGTTGAGCGCGATGGCGCGCAGCCAGACTGGAAAAGGCCGACGCGCGTCGTAGCGCGCGAGCGCCCGCCACGCCGACACGAACGTGTCCTGCACGACATCGGCCGCAGCGTCGGCGTCGCTGACGTAACGGCGCACGAAGCCGTAGAGACTCGGCTTGTGGCGTTGCAGCAGGTCGGCGAACGCCCGGTCGTCTCCCTCGCGCGCCCGCGCGACCAGGTCGGGCTCCACCTCGCTCGCCTGGATCACGACGCCTGTTCGGTCAGAGACTCGCTGATCCGCGCGTCGAACTGCCGAGCCTGCTCCGGCGTCAGGATCGCGCGCATGGCGAGCACGTGCAGGATGGTCTCCTTCTGCAGCTCGCCCATGGCGTCATGGAAGCGTTCGACGGCGGCCTGGACCTCGGGGGAGTACTCGTGCCGCGCCTGGATCGCCCGCGCCAACTCCGCGTTGGCCGCGCGCAGCTCGGCTTCCCGTGCTCTGCGACGGACAGCGAAGTCCTGCTCAAGGGCCGCGAGACGCGTCTTCTGGTCGGTGTTGAGCTTCAGCTCCTCATGCACGAACTCATGGAGCGAGGGCTGATGCTGCTGGGCATAGATGTAGCGGGCGCCGATCCAAGTGCCGCCGACGGCGGCGATCAGGGTCAGCACCAGCGTGAGGATCAGGCCCCGGCTGAGGCCCTTCATCCCTCGTGATCCAGGAGCGTCGAAGGCGTGAGCTCCGCGTTGATCGAGAAGGCCGAGACTTCCGGCGCTTCCCGGGCGAGCGCAACGGCGGTGGCGCCGCCGCTCGCCACGCCGAGGCCAAGCGCGCCCACCACGGCCGCTGCCCGGACGGCATAGAGCATCGGCGCAGCTTGGCGGCTGCGCCGGGCGTCGGCGATGCCGCGCCACACGGCGGCGTCGATCTCGTCGTACCCGCGCGCGGGCGGCTCGGACCGCAAGGCCCTCATGTCTTCGTCGAACTGGTTGCTCATGACGATCCCCGAACTTGTCCCTCCGGAATCTATACGGCCGCTGCCGCAAACACCCCTCATATGAGGGGCGGCGGAGAGCCGCTACGTTTCACAGATAGAGGCGAAAGTCGGGGGCGTGATGCTGAAGTGGTCGCTGCAGCTACATAAGTGGCTGGCGCTTGTGGTCGGGGTCCAGGTCCTCTTTTGGGTGGCTGGCGGGCTGGTGATGACCGCCATCCCGATCGCGAAGGTCCGCGGCGAACACCACAAGGCCGACTTTCAGCTGCCGCCGCCGGACCTGAGCGTCGCAAAATCGCCGGCCGAAGTGGCGGCGGCGGCCGGCCTCTCCCCGGCCGAGGCCACTCTGAAGGGCAGCATCCGGGGGCTCTACTGGATCCAGAAGCTGCCGGATGGGACCCCGCGCGTTTTCGAGGCGGAGACCGGCAA
>JAEXKM010000268.1 GCA_023445705.1 Pseudomonadota bacterium | reverse complement strand
GCCATCGAGGCGCCGCGTTCGCCCATCGGCATGGCCGGGCCGGTCGTCGAGTCCAGCGCTGTCTGATGCTCGACCTCAGCATTCAGCTCCGCGCCGACCAGGACCACCATCACCGAGAACCAGATCCAGGTCATGAACGCGACCACCGCGCCGAGCGAGCCATAGGTCGCGTCGAAGTGCGCGACATTGTTGAGGTACCAAGAGAAGCCAAGCGATCCGAACAGCCAGAACGCCGCCGCCATGAGCGCGCCCAGGGACACCCAACGCCACCGCGCCCGAGCTCTGCACGGCGCATACCGATAGATGATCGCGAAGGCGACGGTGGCGATCCCCAGCAAGGCCAGCCAGCGCAGCGGAATCCAGATCGCCGCCAACGCGTAGAGGCCTAGCCACTCCATCGCCAGCGGCGCGGCGACCAAGATGGCGGTCATGACGACCAGGAAAAGAAGCGCGCCGAAGGTGAAGAAGTAGGTAAGCGCTGTCAGCTTGACGATGTTGCGCTTCTCCTCCTCGTCGTAGGCGATGTTCAGCCCGTTGAAGAGCGCCTTCATCCCGGCATTGGCCGACCAGACCGATAGCAGCAGGCTGATGACGAAGGCCACCGACAGCGAGGCTGGTGGGCGGCTGGCCAGCAACGTCATCTGGTCGGCCATGATGCTGATCACCTCAGCCGGGAAGACCGTCGCCAGGTCTTCGAGTTGCTGGTTCACCGCGTTCAGGTCCGCGAAGATCCCGTAGAGCGAAACGAAGACGCCCAGCGCCGGAAACAACGCCAGCAGCGTGTAGAAAGTGACGCCCGCGGCCACCGACGGCAGCTTGTCGCGCCCGATCTCGCGATAGGTGCGCCAGGCGACGTCCTTCCAGCCCTTGGCGGGGATGCGGTGGGGCGCATGGGCCAGGCGGCCGCGGCCAGGCTCAGCCTCGTCGAAGACGGCGGGCGGGGCCATGGCGTCGACGCTCATCCCCGGTCGGCGCTGCTGGTTCGCGCGCCGCCAAAGCTCGGTCATCACCACCAGACCAACCCACGGCGCGGCGCGCCAGAAGAGCGACACGGCCTTGTTGTACGCACTGCGCTCCTGGTTGGTGGACATGCCGACCCTTCTCCGCCTGACTTGGCTGGAACACCCGGGCTAGGCCGACGTTCCGGCCCTCGCCCCTACCGGCGCAGTCGAGACTATGCGAAGAGGGCCCCCACGGCGCAGCGTCGCAGCAGACCATGCGGGTATCCATGACCGGTCACATCGCAGCCCTCTACCGGCATCCTGTGAAGGGCTTCACGCCCGAACAACTCATGGGCGCCAACCTCGTCGCGGGCGCCCCGTTTCCATGCGATCGCCTCTTCGCCGTCGAGAACGGCCCCTCCGGCTTCGATCCCGCCGCCCCCGTCCACCTGCCCAAGCAGAAGTTCACCGTGCTGATGGGGATCGCCGACATCGCCAAGGCGAAGACGCGCTATGACGAGGCGACCGGCGTCCTGACCGCGACAGCCCCCGGCCTGCCGCCGTTCAGCGGCTCGCTCACCGAGCAAGCAGGCCAGGCGGCCTTCGCCGCGTGGGTCGCCAGTCTGATCGGAGATGAGGCCCGCGGCCCTCTCAGGGTCATCCAGGCCCCTGGCCACAGGTTCATGGACAGCCCCAAAGGCCATGTCTCGATCATCAACCTCGCCAGCGTCCGGGACCTGGAGAGCCGGATCGGCCGGCCGGTCGATCCCCTTCGTTTCCGCGGCAACGTCTATGTCGAGGGCTGGCCGGCCTGGGCGGACCACGAATGGGTGAGCCGAGAGATCATGCTCGGCTTCGCCCGCGCCAAGGTGGTCGCCCCGATCGTCCGATGCGCCGCCACCCATGTGAACCCGGTCACCGCCGAGCGCGACGTCGAGGTCGTGAAGGCGCTGTTCGACAACTTTGGGCACATGAACCTGGGCGTCTATGTCCACGTTACCAACTCAGGGCCGATCGCCGTAGGCGACGCCTGCACCACCCCCAGGATGGAGTCCGCCGAATGAGCCTTACCCTGCTTCAGGCATGGCAGTCGGCGAAGAAGCGGCTGGAGGCCGTGGGCCTGGTCGGCCCGGTGATCGACGCCCGCCTGCTGGTGGAGGCCGCCGCCGACGCCAGCCGCGCCGACATCGTCACCGACCCCTACCGCATCCTGACGCCCCAGCAGGAGGAGACCCTGGCCGATTACATCGCGCGCCGCGAGCGCCGCGAGCCGGTCAGCCACATCCTCGGGCGCAAAGGCTTCTGGAAGGTGATGCTGGCGGTCAACGCCGACGTCCTGACCCCGCGCCCGGAAACCGAGGTCATCGTCGACTACGTCCTCAAGCAGTTCCCAGAAGAGATGGCGTTCAACATCCTCGACCTGGGTGTCGGATCGGGCGCGATCATCCTCTCCATCCTGGCCGAGCGGCCGGCCGCCAAAGGCCTCGCCACCGACATTTCCGACGACGCCCTGGCGGTCGCCCGCGAAAACGCCGCCAATCTGGGGCTCGCCTCACGCGTCGCCTTCGCCCGCGGCGACTGGACGAGCGGCCTGGCCGACGAAAGCTTCGATGTCGTGGTCTCCAACCCGCCCTATATCGCCAGCGAGGTCATCGAGAGCCTCGAACCCGAGGTGAGACAATACGACCCACGCATCGCCCTGGATGGCGGCGCAGACGGTCTGGACGCCTATCGGAGCCTGGCCCCGGAGATCATGCGCGTCCTTAGGCCAGGCGGCGCTTTCGCCGTCGAAATCGGCTATGATCAAAAGGATACGGTCGAGGCGCTGTTCAACGAAGCAGGCGCAAGCGACGTCTGGACGATCAAGGACTTGTCGACCCACGATCGTGTCGTGGTCGGCGCGAAAAACCCCTTGGAAACCCGCAAGTGAATCGCTAAGTCTTTATCTCGTCTCCACCCAATTCGCCGGTGCTAGAGGTTTCGGACGCCCTGGAAGCCAGGACGGACAACCGCATCGGCAGGCGCGCAGGCTTTGCGTGTCTCGCGCCTCAAGCCTAGGGCGGACGACGGAGAACACTTACGTCTTCAACACGGACTTACGGGCGGAACGGCCCGACCAAGGCGAGAGGATAGACCGCCTGCTCATCGGCCCGGGGGGCCGGAGCGGCGGCGGATATAACGCATGAGAGATTTCAAGGGCATGAAGCGCCAACGTGGCCGCAATCGCGGCGGCGGCGGCAAGCCTCAACAGCAGAACGCCAATCGCGCCTTCGACTCGAACGGCCCCGATGGCGTGAAGGTGCGCGGCAACGCCCAGCACGTACTTGAGAAGTACCAACAGCTTGCGCGCGACGCGTCCTCGGCGGGCGATCGCGTCCTGGCCGAGAACTACCTGCAGCACGCCGAACACTACTTCCGGGTCGTGCGGGCCATGCAGCCCACCAAGCCGGCGGCCGAGATCCTGGGCCGCGACACCTATTCGGGCGGCTTCGACATCGATTTCGAAGACGAGAGCGGCGCCCAGGCCGCGGCCGAGGCGGAAGCTGCCACGGCCGCCGAGAGCGAAGCTTCGTCGGAAGGTGACGGCGAGGGTCAGCAGCAACAGCAGCAGGCGCGCGGTGATCGCTGGCGCGACCGTGACGATCGCCAACGTGATGACCGTCAGCGCGATGACCGGCAACGCGACGATCGTCCGCGCGGCGACCGCTTCGAAAACCGCAATCGTGACCGCGACCGCTGGCGGGACCGCGACGACCGCCGTGGCAATGACGATCGCCCGCGCGAGGATCGCCAACGGGACGACCGTCAACGCGACGACCGTCCGCGCGCCGAACGCGAAGACCGCCGCGACCGTGACGACCGTCCGCAACGGGACCGCTACGAAGGCCGCCGCGACCGCGAGGACCGTGGTGAGCGCCAGGAGCGCGATCCCCTCGCCGTGGTCGAGCCGCAAGCCGCTGCGCCCCTGGCCAGCGAGGCCCCGGCTCCTGCGCCGGTCCTGCGGGACGAAGACGGCGGCGAAAGCCACGCCCCGGCCTTCCTCAAGGCTCCGCGCGCGCCCCGCGCCCCCAAGGCCGAGGCGCCTGCCGCCGATGGCGAAGAAAAGCCCAAAGCCCGCCGCCGCCGCGCTCCACGCAGCTTCGAGGGCGGGGAGACCTCCTCGAACGAAACCGAAGAGGCCTAAGACGATCAACCCCTCCTAGCGGAGGGGTTTTTCGTATGAACGGCGCCCTTCTCCCTCGGGGGAGAAGGGCCGATCCAATCCTAGAACTTGTACCCGACCCCGACCCGGAAGTTCCGCCCCGGCAGCGGCGCCAGATCCTTCAGGAACGAAGCGTGCTCGCGCGCCTCGGTGTTCGTCAGATTGCGGCCTTCGAGATAGATCTTGACGTTCTTGTCCTTGAACGGAGCCGCAGTGATCGAGGCGTTCAGCAGGCGATAGCTGTCGGTGGGCAGCTCGAACTCGGCCACCCGATCCTGCTTTCCGACCTGGCGCAGTTCCAGCTTGCCGTTCCACCAGCCGCCATCGAAGACCGCCCGAGCGGTCACCGACCACGGCGGAATCCTCGCCGGCGGGCCAAGGTCGGTGTCGCCGCGGACATAGT
>JAEXKM010000112.1 GCA_023445705.1 Pseudomonadota bacterium | reverse complement strand
CCCGAGAAGCGCTCCGCCGTGATGCGGCGCGTGAAGGGACGGGATACGGCGCCGGAGCTGAAGGTGCGCCGAGCGCTGACCGCGCTTGGCGCACGATATCGCCTCAATCGCCGGGACCTGCCCGGATCGCCCGACATCGTCATGCCGGGCCGGCGGGTGGCGATCTTCGTGCACGGCTGCTTCTGGCACGGGCACGACTGCGCGAGAGGCTCGCGCGTCCCCAAGGCCAATCGCGAGTACTGGACCGCCAAGGTCGCCCGCAACGTCGCCCGCGATCAACGGACGGCGCAGGCCCTCGCCGAGCAGGGCTGGCAGGTCGAGACGATCTGGGAATGCGATCTCAAGCACGCTGCGGCCTTGAACGAGCGGCTGGCGATCATGCTCGCCCAAAACCCGCTCAAACGACGGTCACCTCGGTCTTCACCGAATTGGCGATGAAGCACTCCTCGTGCGCCTCATGGTGCAGCTGGGCCAGGGCGGCCGCATCTGGCGCGTCGCCCTGCCATTCGATCTTCGGCGAGAGCGTCACCTTGGTGACCGCCATCTTGCCGGGAGCCACCTCTTCCATCACGCCGCTGGCGTTGTCGCGATAGGCCGTGACCACAAAGCCCGCCAACCGCGCCTTATGCAGGAAGGTCAGCATGTGGCAGTTCGACAGGGCGGCGACGAACATCTCCTCTGGATCCACCGCCTCCTCGACCGCCCACTTGCCCACCACGTGAGGCGAGGCGGAGGCCGGCACCAGCAACCCGCCGTCGAAGGTGATGAGATGCCCGCGGCTGTAGCGTCCCTTGGCGAAATCCTCGCCGTCGCGAAGCGCCCAGGCCACGTCAGCGGTGTACTTGGCCATCAGAACGCCTCCGCCGGCAGGGCCATCATCAGTTCCGCCCCGGTCTTCAGCTTGGCGAGGTGGGCCGCCGTCTCCGGAAGGATGCGCTCGACGTAGTAGCGCCCGACCACCAGCTTGTTCGCATAGAAGGGGTCGGCGTCGCCGGCCGCGATCTTGGCCTGCGCGGTCTTGGCCACCATCGCCCAGGCATAGGCCAGAGCGGTGAGGCCGAAGAGATGCATGTAATCGGTGGAGGCGGCGCCGGCGTTGTCCGGATTGGCGAGACCGTTCTGCATCAGCCACATGGTGGCGTCCTGCAGCTGCGCCTTGGCGCCGGCCAGACCGTCCGTGAACGGCTTGAGCTCCGCCGATCCGCCATTGGCTTCCACGAAGGCGTCGACCTCTGCGAAGAAGGTCATCACCGCGCGGCCGCCATCAGCCGCCAGCTTGCGCCCGACCAGGTCCAGCGCCTGGACGCCGTTGGTCCCCTCGTAGATCAGGGAGATCCGGACGTCGCGCATGTACTGGCTGACCGGGAAGTGCTCGGTGAAGCCCGATCCGCCATGCACCTGGACAGCGTCGGAACAGACCTTCAGCCCCCGGTCGGTCAGGAAGCCCTTCACCACCGGCGTCATCAGCGCCATGTAGTCCGAGCCCTTCTGGCGCACAGCCTCGTCGGGGCTGGCGTGCGAGAGATCGCCTTGCAGGGCTGTCCAGAACAGGAAGGCCCGGCCGCCTTCGATGATGGCGCGGCTGTCCATCAGCATCCGGCGGACGTCCGGGTGGACGATGATCGGGTCGGCCGGGCCGTCCGGGTTCTTCGGGCCGGTGAGTGAGCGTCCCTGCAGGCGCTCCTTGGCGAAGGTCGCCGCCGCCTGATAGGCGGCCTCGGCCTGGGCCAGGCCCTGAAGGCCGACGCCGATCCGCGCCTCGTTCATCATGACGAACATCAGCGAGAGGCCCTTGTTCTCCTCACCGACCAGCCAGCCGACGGACTCCTCGTGGCGGATCACGCACGTGGCGTTGCCGTGGATGCCCATCTTCTCTTCGAGGCCGTCGCAATAGACGCTGTTGCGCGCGCCCGGCTTGCGCTCAGCGTCGGGGATGAACTTCGGCACGATGAACAGGCTGATGCCGCGGGTTCCGGCGGGCGCCCCCTCGATCCGCGCCAGCACCAGGTGCACGATGTTCTCGGCCATGTCGTGTTCGCCGCCGGAGATCCAGATCTTGCCGCCGGTGATCTTGTAGGAGCCGTCGCCCTGCGGAACGGCCTTGGTCCGCAGCAGGCCAAGGTCGGTGCCGCAGTGAGGCTCGGTCAGGTTCATGGTGCCGCCCCATTGGCCGGAGGCCAGCTTGGGCAGGTAGAGGTCCTTCTGCTCCTGGGACCCGCCGTTCAGGATCGCCGAATAGGCGCCGTGGGTCAGGCCCGGATACATCGAGAAAGCCATGTTGGCCGAAGAGCTCATCTCCGAGAAGGAGAGGTTCACCACGTGCGGCAATCCCTGGCCGCCATAGGCGGGCTCGGCGCCGAGCGCGGGCCAACCGCCTTCGACCAGCTGCGCGTAGGCTTCCTTAAAGCCGGCGGGCGTCTTCACCGTGTGATCGGGGCTCCAGACGCAACCTTGCTTGTCGCCGACGGCGTTCAGCGGCGCCAGCACCTCGCCGGTGAAGCGTCCCGCCTCCTCGACGATCTGCTCGACGACGTCGATCGACGCGTCCGCGAACCCTGGCAGGTTTGCGTATTTCTCGATCTCGAGGACATCGCGCAGCAGGAAGATGTGGTCGCGTACGGGGGGGTGATAGGGCATGACCGCACCAAAGACGGCGAGAAGGCCCCTCCGCG
>JAEXKM010000086.1 GCA_023445705.1 Pseudomonadota bacterium | reverse complement strand
GTCGTAGGTCTTGCGCGCGCCAAAGCCCATGTCCCCAGTGCAGAGCAGCATGGTGCGGAACGGCAGTTCCAGCGCCTTGAGCACGGCTTCGGCGCAGCCGACCATCCGTTCGTGCTCTTCCTCGGACTTGTCAGGCGCGGTGATCGAGACCAGCTCGACCTTGTAGAACTGATGCTGACGGATCATCCCGCGGGTGTCGCGGCCCGAGGCCCCGGCTTCCGACCGGAAGCAAGGGGTCAGGGCGGTCATGCGCAGGGGAAGTTCTTCCTCCGCCGTAATCTGGCCCATGACCATGCTGGTCAGCGGCACCTCAGCGGTCGGGATCAGCCAGCGCCCGTCGGTGGTCTTGAAGAGATCGTCGGCGAACTTCGGTAGCTTGTCGGTGCCATAGGCGGCTGCGTCGTTGACCAGCAACGGCGGGGAAACTTCGGTATAGCCGTGCTCGCGGGTCTGCAGGTCGAGCATGAACTGGCCGATGGCGCGCTCAAGGCGGGCGATCTGGCCCTTCAGGACCACGAAGCGCGCGCCGCTCATGCGGGCGGCGGCCTCGAAGTCCACCAGGCCGAGGCCCTCGCCCAGATCGACGTGGTCCTTCGGATTGGCGATGGCGAAGGGCTCGCCCCAGCGGCGAACCTCGACATTGTCGTGCTCGTCAGAGCCGGCCGGAACGTCCGGGAGCGGGATATTCGGCAGAGCGGCCAGCAGGTCGTGCAGTTCAAGCGAGGCGGCCCGCTCGACCTCGGCCTGCTCGGCGAGCACGCCCTTTACCTGCTCGACCTCGGCCATCAGGCGCTGGGCCTCGGCCTCGTCCTTCTTGGCCTTGGCTTGGCCGATCAACTTGGAAGCTTCGTTGCGACGGCTCTGGGCGGTTTCCAGGGCAAGCTTGGCCGCGCGGAGTTTGGCGTCGAGCTCGACGGCCTGGGCGGCGGCGCCGGACCTTCCCTTCGCAGCCCATGCTTTCTCGTAAAGCTCGGGGTTTTCGCGAATGGCTCGGATGTCGTGCATGGTTTCGCCGCTGGTAGGATGAGCGGACTTCTCTAGAGCGCGTCGCCGGGCGGGCCAACCCCCGGCGGCCACGCCTAGACGGGCACGATGTCTCGGCCGGCTTCCTCATCCTCGCGGCGACGGCGGATCTCGATCAGCCGCACGCACCAGATCGAGACTTCGTAGAGGAGGATAATCGGCACCGCGAGCATGGTCTGGCTGATGGGGTCGGGCGGCGTCACCACCGCAGCGACCACAAAGACGCCGACGATGGCGTAGCGGCGGCCGGCGGAAAGCGCCTTGGACGAGACGATGCCCGCCATCCCCAGCAGGGTCAGGATGACCGGCAACTGGAAGCAAAGCCCGAAGGCCAGGAGCAGGGTGGTGACGAGGCTGAGATAGTCCGAGACCTTCGGCAGCAGCTCGACCGAGATCGAGGCGTCGCCGACGATCTGCTGCGAGAGCGAGAACCACAGGACGAAGGGCAGGATCACGTAGTAGACCAGCGCCGCGCCCATCAGGAACAACGTGGGAGACGCGAGCAGAAACGGCAGGAACGCCTTGCGCTCGCGCTTATAGAGGCCCGGAGCCACGAAGCCGTAGACCTGCCAGGCCAGCACCGGGAAGGCCACGACCACAGCGCCGAAGCCGGCCAGCTTGAGCTTGGTGAAGAAGAACTCCAGCGGTGCGGTGAAGACCAGCTTCAGGCGATCGGCCCCGGCCGCGTCTGGCACCTCGCGCGCGCCGACCAGGGCCAGGAAGAGATCCTTCGTCCCGTTCAGGAACTTCATGATGTCGAAGCCGCCGGCCTGTTGCGCATGAGCGGCCTGTTCGGCGGCCAGCAACTGCGCGGCGATGGCGAACGGATGCAGCAGGAACATGTAGATCTGCCGCGAGAACGCGAAACAGACCACGAAGGCCAGGCCCACGGCCACGACGCAGATGATCAGGCGCGAGCGGAGTTCGACGAGGTGGTCGAGCAACGGCGCCCGGGAGGACTCGATCTCGGCCTCTTCGGTGTCATAGGGGTTGCTCACGCCTTGGCTCCGGCCTTGGTTTTCGGCTTGGCGGCAGGCTTTGGCTTGGCTGCCGACGCCTTGGATTTCGGCTTGGCGGCAGAGGTTTTGGCCTTGGGCTCGGCGGCGTCGGCTTTCGGCTTCGCAGCGCGGCGCGCGCGGGGCTTGGCTTCGGCGGCCGGCGTCGGCTCAGGCGCGGGGGCGGCCTCCTCGATGGTGGTCACCGGTTCGGCCGAAGCGTCATACTGATGGCTCATCGGCGGATGCATCTGGAAGCTGCCGCTGGAGCCCTCCAGGCTGTCGCCGATATCCTTGAAGACCTGATCTACCTCTGCCGAGGCCGCCTCGGCCGCCGCAACGTCGAAAGCCTGGCCGCGGCGCATGGCCTCGACTTCCTTGCGCAGCTCGTCGAGCTCGGACTGGCGCGCCATCTCATCGAAGCTGGCGCGAAACTCGTTGGCCATGCCGCGGATCCGGCCGGTGAACTGGCCGAGCTTGCGCAACATGACAGGCAGGTCCTTGGGCCCCACGACGATCAGGGCGACCGCCGCGATGACCAGAAGTTCAAGCCCACCGATCTCGGGAAGCATTCAGTGGCAGCCTAGACGTAAGAGCCCGCGCCGGTGGGACCGGCGCGGGCAAAACCTTCGGGAAGACGGCTTAGATCAGCCGCGGGCCTCGTCCTTGTCGCGCTCGGTGTTCGAGAGCGGCTTGGAG
>JAEXKM010000054.1 GCA_023445705.1 Pseudomonadota bacterium | reverse complement strand
CGCGCGCCGACGCCCGAGCTGAGGGCGGCTGTCGCGATGACGCCGGAAGCCATGGGACAGACCGCGTCGGTGGCCAAGGCTGGCGACGGGCACTACTGGGCCGAGGCGGATGTGAACGGCACGCGGGTCCGCTTCCTGGTCGACACTGGGGCCAGCACTGTGGCCCTGACCGTGGCCGACGCCGAGCGTCTGGGCCTGCAGACCGACAAGCTCGACTACGACCGCAGCGTCGTCACCGCATCCGGCCAGACCCGCGCCGCGGCGGTCACGCTCGGTGAAATCTCCATCGCCGGCGCGCGGATGACCGATGTGGAGGCCCTGGTCATCGAGAGCGGGCTGGAGAGCTCGCTGCTCGGAATGAGCTATCTAGGCCGCCTGGCCAGCTTCGAGGCTACGCGCACCGCGCTCATCCTTCGCCCGTAGGACCTCGGCCAGCGCGGCGTCGATCACCTCGACGCCCGCGCCGCTCTTCACGCCCTCGACCGTCAGAATCCGCCGCCAGGCCCGCGCTCCCGGCAGGCCGTGGAACAGCCCCAGCATGTGCCGGGTCATAGCCGCCAGATGCGTCCCCTTGGCCAATTCGCCCAGCACATAAGGCCGGTACAGCTCCACCGCCTGGAACGCGTCCACGTCTTCACCGGCGCCGAACACCCGGCGGTCGACTTCACCCAGGATCGCAGGCGTGTGATAGGCGGCCCGGCCCAGCATCACCCCATCGACCGCTTCCAGGTGCTCCAGCGCCTCGTCGAGCGACCCGATCCCGCCGTTGATGGCGATGGTCAGCTCAGGGCGTTCGCGCTTCAGCCGATGCACCAGCGGATAGTCCAGCGGCGGCACGTCGCGATTTTCCTTCGGCGACAGCCCCTTCAGCCACGCCTTGCGCGCATGGACGACAAAGCTCGTCACCCCAGCCTGAGCGCACAGGTCCACCAGTCGAAAGAGGCTCTCTTCGGGATCCTGGTCATCGACCCCGATCCGGCACTTCACCGTTACCGGAACCTTCACCGCAGCGCCCAACGCAGCCATGCACTCGGCCACCAGCTCGGGCTCGCGCATCAGGCAGGCGCCGAAACGGCCGCTCTGGACCCGGTCGGAAGGACAGCCGACGTTCAGATTGATCTCGTCATAGCCTTCGGCCTCGCCCAGCCGAGCCGCCGCGGCCAACTCCGCCGGCTCAGAGCCGCCAAGCTGCAGCGCCACCGGATGTTCACCGGGATTGAAGGCCAGCAGCCGCGCGCGGTCTCCGTGCAGCACGGCCCCGGTGGTCAGCATCTCGGTATAGAGCAACGCGCGCGACGACAGGGTCCGATGCAGCATGCGGCAATGCCGATCAGTCCAGTCCATCATAGGTGCAATAGACAGCCTATGTGCTTGAAAATGCGCTAGTTTTTCCATATAACCTAGGGAGTTAGGCCGGCCGCCGGACGCGCGGTTCTACGCCATTTTTCGACGGAATTCGCCCCCTTTCGCCAACTCACTGCACCCGTTCTGCACCCAAAAATGGCATCGATCCGCAAGCAAAAATCCGGCCGCTGGCGCGCCCAAGTCCGTCGCAAGGGCCGGGCCATCAGCGAGACTTTCGTCCGCCATGAAGACGCCAAGAGCTGGGCGCTCGACACGGAGCGCCAGATCGATCGTGGCGAGACGCCGCTCGCCACGCGGGTCGCACGCATCCGCACCTTCGGCGAACTCATCGATCTTCACATCGACGACATGAAGGAAGTTGGTCGCGCGCCCGGCCGCTCCAAGGACGCCACCCTGCAGATGCTGAAGCGCACTCTCGGTAAGCTGAAGCTCGTGGAGGTGGATCGCGAGCGTCTTGTCCATTTTGGACGAGCCAGGGCAGCCGCAGGGGCCGGTCCGATGACCGTTGGAATGGATGTCGGAGCGATCCGCCTCGTCCTTTCCCACGCGGCCGCGGTTCACGGCGTGCCGGTAAAGGTAGAGCCGGTCGACCTTGCTCGCATTGCGCTGAAGCGGCTGGGGCTGGTGGGCAAGAGCAATGAGCGTGACCGCCGACCGAGCGAGGAGGAGCTTGCGGCTCTCTTCGCCCATTTTGACGCGAACGAACGGCTGACGATGCCGATGAGCCGCATCATCCAATTCGCCATAGCCACAGCCATGCGTCAGGAGGAGATCTGCAGGGTCACCTGGAGCGACCTCAACACGCGGACGAAAATGCTCACCATCCGCGATCGCAAGGATCCCCGGCAGAAGAAGGGAAACGACCAGAGGATCCCCCTCCTCGCGGTGTCGGGATACGACGCAATGGCTCTCATCGAAGAGCAGCGCGCAATCCGGACTAACGAGGACGACCGCATCTTCCCCTATGTGCACAAGTCGGCGGGCACCGCATTCACACGGGCCTGCCGTGAGTTGGACATCGAAGACCTCCACTTTCACGACCTTCGACATGATGGCACGAGCCGTCTCTTCGAGGCAGGTTATCGCATCGAACAGGTGGCCCTCGTTACGGGCCACAAGGATTGGAAGATGCTGCGCCGCTACACACACCTGCGCCCAGAGTCGCTTCACACCGCTTTGGGCAGCAGCCCGCCGCTGCGCTAGCGCTCGGCGCCCGCTCATGAGATGGCTTTGATCGCGGCTTCTCGGTCCCGGATCGGACGCCGACCTAGCGGCTCTAGGCTTAGGAGCGGTGATGGCGCGAGTCCTAGCTTTGCAAGTAGCGGGTCCGTATGCCCGACCATAGCTTCACAGGACACAATGCTCTGAAGCAGAGACCAGCCATCACCCGGAGAGCGAAATGACCGACGCTGCTTGCGTCAGGAGAGGCCGGAGCGAGGAACTGCTCCGTCGACGTGAGGCGCAGCCGTGATTGACCTTCTTGCGCTCGAACCGCTCCTGCTGGACGCGGACCCAATCGGCGGCGAGGTCCCCGCCGATTTCGCCGCTTGCCTGAACGAACGCGGGCTCTACAGCACGAACCAATTCGTCCTGCGCCTTAACCCGCGGATCCACGCCTTGGTAGATGCGGCGTCTCCGGGCCTCTACGCGGAAGGCGATTTAACCGAAGAGACACTGCAGGCCTACTCCACCTACCTGCACGAGACAATTCACTGGTGGCAGCACATGGGGTCCACTTCGGGGCTAATCTACAGCCTTGCGAGGCCCGTTCAGACCCACCTCAACGATGCGGCGCTGAGTAAGGTCGTTCAGTCGATTGGTGGAAAAAAATCTCTCAAGCGCTGGGCGGAAGAACGCCTGCGCGGCGGCACGCGTCAGGACGATCCCGTACTGGCGGCAGCGAACAGCATTGTAAACAACGCCATCGACGTCGAGTTCTACAAGCGGATCGTCCTTGATCCGAAGATCGTACCCGCGCTTCAAAGCGAGCGTTACTTTGAGAGCGTCGGCCACAGCTATTGGATGGCTTACGGTCAAGCGCTTTCGGTTCTAACCGCCACTGTGGACCGGGAAATGGACCATCTGCCCAACGGGCCAACCTGGGAGGAGGGTTTTCGCCAAGTTCGGGAGGCCGGCCTTCCCGGGTTTGCCTACCAGGGCCCGGTTACCGTCGCGCCACTGGGGCTACGAGCTCTGTACGAGGGTCAGGCGCGGATGCTGCAACTTCAATATCTGACCTTTGGTGCCAGCAACCCGCCTAGCTTGGCTCAGCTTCGCGAGGCCGGCTTCTTTGATACCTTCTATGGCGAAGCCTTCGATGCCTTCTTAGAGATCACCGGAGCGATTGATCCCCCAAAGATCGATCACCCGGTGGTAGGGTTGTTTCTGCTCATCGTGGATCTGGCGATCAACCCGACCCGTGGCTTCCCTCTCGACATCGAGAGCTTCGCCGACTTCGTCACCGATACCGATCCGGGCATCCGGTTTTGGCGGCTTTCGATGGCAGTGCGGGACAATCCCAGCCTGCTCGGCGCCATCGTCGATTACTCTGCTGAGGAATATGGGGCCATTGCCGATCAGTTGACCGAGGCGTGCGGTTACGATCACCCCTTGGCGGCGTTGCAGGAAATCGGGATCTGGGCGCACGAAGCCCCCGGCGTTGTAGATCTCATGCGCCAGCAGGCCAATTTCCAGTTCGACCCGTCAAACATCGTAATTCGCGTCCTTTTTTCGCACTTCATAGCATTCAGCCAGGACAAACTCGCTCACCCAGAGTTCTTCTGCTGGCCTGGGGCTTGGATGGCTGGTGAGCGAGTGGCCCAGCGCAGCCAGACGCTATTTCTGCGCCACTTATCGCTCTACACCGACAGGGCTGACGACGATGGCATCTACCCACGCTACAGGCCTGGCGCGGACCCGAAAGCACTGACCGACACCCTGAGCAGCTTCTATGCCAACATCGTGCTCTATGATCTAACTTGGCAGTGGATCTTTCGCGATGCGCCCTTTGCCTACGAGTTCGGCTGGCTCTCGCAGACTATCTCTGCTGAGGAAATGACGACCTGGGCGAAGGGGCTCTTCCAGAACACGTACGGGGTCTCGCCCGACGACTTCGACGTTTCGCGGCCATAGCGTCGGGACGGCCACTTCAGCCCCCAGCCCCCAGCCCCGGAGAGCCAACACCTAGGCCGTTAGGCTGCTGAGTTTTAAGGGAGTTTAGGGTCGCCAATGCACAAGCGATGGCTGTGTCCTCAGAGTCACAACTCAAAGCCAAGCTTTAGAACCTGTTGCCACATGGGGCGTTTGCGATACAACCCTTGCTCAGTAGTGAGTCAGACCCAACCTTAGCGAGCGCGCTGTTCGCAGCTACTATATATAGAGAATGTCGAGCCTCTCTCCCCAAATCGCCCTTCCGCTCGTGCTCATCGGAAGCTTCATGGCGCTGTTCGTGGGCTTCGCCCTGCGCACGCTCATGACGGACCGTAGGGTCTATGCGCGAGCTCAACGGCTTACTGGCTCGGCGAAAAATGCTGCCAAGGGAACGGTGGCTTCTGAAGCCGCCTATGACCTGGAGTTGGACGTGGACCGCGGTTTCTCCATCGCCTACGTGGACGGCAAGACCGTGGTCGTGCCCAATGGCAAGCTTCCCGCGAGCGCGCTCTCCTAACACTCCGAGGCCTCAATGCCCGCCTATGTCGGTTGGGTCCCGAATGTCGCGGGCCGGCTCTCGTTTAGCCATCTTGGAAATACGCGCAATCCGGGCGCCTGCTCTCGAATCAACGATGGCGACAGCACTGGGCGACTTCTGATCTGTTACCAATATCGTCGCTCTTCCGACACGCTGCTGCGCCCTGCCTATTTGCAGTACGTCTATGGGCAGCGCGCGAACATCGCCTTTGTCCTCTGCGCTGAAAGCGCCGCCAATGAGGATGGCAGCGACGTCCAGGGCGTTATGAAAGGCAGGCTCTACCTCATCGACGAAACGGCGCCCGACCGGCTCCCCTTTCGACCGTGGGCCGTCGTTGAGGAACAGTGGTCTGAGCTGCGGAAGACCCATGCTCAGCCGGCCCGGCATCCCGCGGCCCGTCAGG
>JAEXKM010000096.1 GCA_023445705.1 Pseudomonadota bacterium | reverse complement strand
GTTCTGGGCCACGAACCGCGCCAGCGGAGCGGTCAGATCGTAGCGCAGGGCCATCCACTGCTCGTCGTCGTCCTGCAGGGCGAAGACGCCCTCGTTGGGACGGTCGGCGTCGGGCAGGAACTTGCCCAGGGCGTCGGCGTACTCGAAGGCCCCTGTGTCCAGCGCCTCGAAGCCGTAGCGTTCGTAGACAGCGGAGACCTTGGTCAGGATCTGGCGTTCGAAGGCGAGGTCGCGGGCGCGACGGTCGACAAATCCGCGCGGGGCGCGTGCTTCGGGGCGGGGAGCGTCGGTCATGTCGCTCGCCTAAAGGCTCGAGGGCCGCGCGGCAAGGCGCAGCGGGCTCGGAAGGGAAAGGGTGATGTCCATCGTCAGAAGTCCTTGAGGAGCTTTAGGACGGATGGAGCCGGAAATTTCGAGCCCCATCCGCGTGTGCGGGAGGCTCGGGGCGGGTCGCTTAGGCCATGCGAACCCGGCCGATCCCGCGATGCGAGGTCGGATGGTGATGGCCGTGATGGCGCGAAACGCGGGTCATTGCGCGGCTGCTTCTAGCGGCAAATTGTGAAGATGGCGAGTCAGTCGCGCCTGAGCCGCGCCACCAGGGCCGCTGTCGAGGGGTCGTGTCTTTCGGGCGCTGCGCCTTCCAGTTCCTTGAGGACCCGCGAGGCCAGCGTCTTGCCCAGCTCGACGCCCCACTGGTCGAAGCTGTTGATGTTCCAGAGTACGCCTTCGACGAAGGTCTTGTGTTCGTAGAGGGCGATGAGGGCCCCGAGCGCCGCGGGCGTCAGCCGGTCCAACAGGATGAAGCTGGAGGGGCGGTTTCCAGGGAAGGTCTTCTGGGGCGCCAGCACGTCGATGGCCGCGGGGTCCATGCCCTGCGCATTCAGCTCGTCGCGCACGACCTGCTCGGCCTTGCCGACCATCAGGGCCTCGGCCTGGGCGATCGCATTGGCCAGCAGCTTGGTCTGGTTGGCCGCCTCGCCTTCCGACGCCTCGCCGACGGCGATGATGTCCAGGGGGATGATGTCCGTCCCTTGGTGCATCAGTTGGAAGAAGGCGTGCTGCACGTTGGCTCCGGCGTCGCCGAAGACCGCGGCGGCCGTGCCGCGCGCGACAGGACGGCCGTGGATGTCCACCTGCTTGCCGTTGGACTCCATCTCCTGCTGCTGCAGGAAGTTGGGCAAGAGGCGAAGGCGCTGGGCGTAGGGCACCACCGCCCGCATGGGCCGGCCCAGGCCGTTGCGGTTGAAGATGTGCGCCAGGGCCAGGAGCACCGGGGCGTTACGCTCCAGCGGCGCCTCCCGGAAGTGGCGGTCCATGGCGTAGGCGCCCGCCAGGAAGTCCTCGAAGACCTCGGCGCCGAGGGCGAGGGCGCAGGAAAGTCCGACTGCGGACCAAACCGAATAGCGGCCGCCTACCCAGTCACGGAAACCGAAGATCTGGTCGGCGGGAACCCCGAACGCCTGGGCCACGGCTGGAGACGCCGAAACCGCGAGCAGGTGGCTGTCGCCCGCCGCGCCCAGCGCCCCGCGAAGCCATGCGCGGGCGACTTCCGCATTGGCGATGGTTTCCTGAGTGGTGAAGGTCTTGGAGACCACGACGACGAGGGTCTGCGCCGGGTCGAGGCCGTCGAGCGCCAGGGCGATATCGGCCGGATCGACATTGGCCGCAAAGCGCAGGTCGATCTGCGGGCTCAGGGGCCGCAGGGCTTCCCAGACCAGGCGCGGGCCGAAATCCGAGCCGCCGATGCCGATATGGACGATGGCGCTGAAGGGCTGGCCCGTCGCTCCGCGCTTGGCGCCGGAGCGAACGCCGAGGGCCAAGGCCGCAATCGCCTTGCGGGTCGCGTCGATCTCCGCCGACACGGGTTCGCCCTTGGCCTTGAAATCTCCGCCCAGCGGCGCGCGAAGCGCCGCGTGCAGGGCTGCTCTCCCTTCCGAAGGGTTCACCTCCTCGCCGGCGAACAGCCGGTCACGGGCGGCTTCGACCCCGCCGACGCGGGCGAGATCGACGGCGAGGTCCAGATCGGCGAGCGACCAGGGCTGCTTGGAAAGGTCGATGAGCAGTTCGGGCGCTTCGACGACGAGCCGATCGAGCCGCGCCGGCTCGGCGGCGAACAGCGCCTCTATGCGGCGATCTCGGGCGTCCTGGGCGGCGGTCTCCAGCCTGGTCCAGGCGGTCGCGAGATCGGTCATGCTTCATCCTTCAGAAAGTCGATGGAACAGCGTTCCGCCGCTAGCAAACGGCAGGCCACTTGTCTTTGGCGTTTCGAAGAAGCTTGAGAGGCGCGAGGAGTTCCCGCGCCCTCGTCCCTATTCTGAGTATTTCACCGAACAGCCGTAGGGCTTGCTGACCGGCGTGGCCACCGCACGCCCGGCTTTGACGTCGGAAAGCGCAGCGGTGACGTAGTTCTTGGCGCCCTTGAGGCTGGAGGGGTCGGCCGTCGGCTTATCGTCGATGCCGCCCATGTAGACGAGCTTTCCGGTCTTATCGACCACGTACATATGCGGGGTGGTGCGGGCGTCATAGGCCTTGCCGACCTGGCCGCTGGGGTCGAGCAGCAGGGCGGTCGAACCGGCGCCGCTGGAGGTCTTCCAAGTCCTCGCCTCGGCGGGCGAGACATAACCCTGCTTGCCCGGGGCGGAGGAAACCAGGGTCAGCCAGACCACGCCGTCCTTGGCGGCCCCCTTCTGCAGGGCCTGCATATTCCCCGAATTGTAGTGCTTCTGGACGTAGGGACAGCCGGCGTTGGTCCATTCCAGGACGACCGTCTTGCCCTTGAACTCCGAGAGCGAGCGGGTCTTTCCGTCGCCGTCCTTGACGATGAAGGCCGGCGCGGGCTGGCCGATCACCGGGGCGGCGAAGGCTGGGGCCGAAAAGGCGACGGCCAGGCCGGCCGCTAGGGCGAGGGAACGGGTGAACATAGGCGCCTCCAAACGGATCAGCGGCCTTGAGCGTCCTTCAGCGCGCGGACGACGAGGCCCTCGGTCAGGATTTGCGGCAGGATAACGCCATCGCCGCCGCTCGCGCCATACACGAGGTAGAGCGGGACGCCTGCGCGTCCGTGCTTGGCGAGTTCGGCTTCGATCTCGGCGTCTTTGCGCGTCCAGTCCGCCTTCAGGTAGACGGCGCCGGTCTGCTTGAAGGCGTCGGCGACCGCCTGACTGGTCAGGGCCACGCGCTCGTTGACCTGGCAGGTCACGCACCAAGCTGCGGTGAAGTTGACGAAGACCGGCTTTCCCGCGGCGCGGGCGGCGGCGAGCTTTTCAGGGCTGTAGGCCTCGTAGGGCACGTCGGCCTTGCCACCGCCGCCTTCGGAAGCGGCGACCGCCGTCCCCTCACCATAATTCGGCCAGACCGCGGCCAGCGCGGCGGCGACGACGAGCGCCGCGCCAAGGCCGGCGAGCGCCAGGGGACGGCCGCCGGCGGCTTGCCGCCGTTGGGCCGCGCCCAGCAGCCAGAGAGCGAACGCCAGCACGACCGCGGCGGCGAAGATGCGGGCCAGCGCGGTCTCGCCGGACTGCAGGGTCAGCACCCAGACGAGCCAGGCGGCCGCGGCGTACATCGGGAAGGCCAGCAGCTTCTTGAAGGCGTCCATCCAGGGCCCCGGCTTGGGCAAGCGGCTGAGCAGGCCCGGAATGAAGGCGATCAGGGCGAACGGCGCGGCGAAGCCCAGACCGAGCGCCAGGAAGACCGCGATGGCCGCAGGGGCGCTCTGCGTCAGGGCCCAGCCGAGCGCGGGCGCCATGAACGGGGCGGTGCAGGGCGCGGCGACGATGACCGCCAGCGCGCCGGTGAAGAAGGCTCCCGCCATGCCGCCCTTGGACGCCAGACCCGAGCCGACACGCTGCAGCGAGGCTCCGACTTCGAAGACGCCCGAGAGATTCAAGGCGACCGCCAGCATCAGCAGGGAAAGGCCAGCCACGACTGGCGGCGACTGGAGCTGGAAGCCCCAGCCGACCGCTGCGCCGCCAGCGCGAACGGCGATGAGCGCGCCGGCCAGGACGAGGAATGTCGCCAGGACGCCCATGAGGAAGGCGATCCCCTGCCCCTGGGCGGCTCGGCGTTCGTGGGCGTGACCGGCCAGGGACGCAGCCTTCATCGCCAGGATCGGGAAGACGCAGGGCATCAGGTTGAGGATAAGCCCGCCGAGGAAGGCGAAGGCCGCCGCCAGCGGCAGGCCAAGGCTCGCGCCCGCGCCGCCCGCCGCCTTGGCCGGAGGCGGGCCGAGGCCGGATGCGCCGGCGGGCGGGGCCCCTTCGGTGGCCGAGATCTCGTAGGATCGGCCGGCGATGGTCAGGACGCCGGCAAGCGTCTTCGGCGGCTCCGGCTGCTGGAAGGCGTAGCCGGGCGTGATGGTCAGGGTCAGCCCCTCCGGTCCCCGCTCGATCGCCTGAGGCTTGGCGTGGTCGATGGCGGTGGAATCGAAGGGGAAGAAATACGCGTCGGCGAAGTCGGCCCCCTTCAGGGTCTCGCCGGTGATCGCCAGGGCCAAGGCGCCGGCGGGCGTCTTCTGGAACAGGGCGGTGAAGCCAGCCGGCGCAGGCGCCGCGGCCAGGGTCTTGGCGATGGCCGGCCCCCAGACGGGGTTCTGCTCGGCCAGGCCGTCGCGCACCGGCAGCGACAGCGTCAGCACTGCGTCCTCGGGGACGCAGATCTCCTCGCAGACCAGGAAGGATGCGGCCGCCTTCAGGGTGACGGTGTCGCCAGGCCGAGCGCTGGCCGGGGCGGTGATCGGCACGGGCAGGAGGACTTCGCCCTGGTAGCCGTAGTTCATCAGCGGACCGGTCGGCTGGCGGTGGGGCGCGGGCCAGACGATCTCGCCGGGGGTCCATCCCTCGGGCAGGGTCCACTCGATGCGGGTCGCCTCGCCGCTGTCGCCGCTGTTGCGCCAGTAGGTGTGCCAGCCCTTGTCGATCTTCTGGCGAAGCGCGACGTAGGTGGTGGCGCCCGGCGCGATCGACTGGTCGCGGGCGACGAGCTCGGCTTCCAGGTGGCCGGTATCCACCGGCTGGGCCATGGCCGGGAAGGCGCTCAGAAGCGCAAGGGTCGCCAGCAGCTTCGCAAAGAGTCGGATCATCCCATCGTCCCGTTCAGGTCCGCCCCGCTATATGGCCCGGCGAGCGTCCAAGGCAAAGCGACGCTGGGCCTATTCGGTCAGCGCGAGCCAGCGGCGCGGCCATTTCCAGCCCAGGGACCGCACCTCGCCCGGCTTGAGCGCCAGGGATTTCGCGGTCTTGGGCGACAGCGGGCCGATGACGTGCACGGGCTCCAGGCCCTTGTGAGGGCTGGCCGCCACGCCGCCGATCAACATGGCGCGGTCGATGGCCGTCCATTCGGCCTTGGCGCGATCCTCATGGCCCACCGCGAAGAAATGACGAACGGGCGCAGGTTCGCCCGCCAGTTCCACCATCACCCCGATCAACCATCCACTGGACATGTGCAGCCTCTTTAGACCGGCCCGAGGCGACGACAAAAGCTCGACTTGTGACGCCGAGCGGCGATGATCGGCGAATCAGCGTTTTCCATGTTTGGGAGTGCGTTTCGTGCCCGCGTCGTTCGATGACATCGAGATGGGTCAGGTCGTTTCGCTTGGCGAGTTACCGGTCGATCCGCCGGCGCTGGAGGCGTTCATCGCCGCGTTCGCGCCAGGGTGGCCGATGGAACGCGGCGCCCCGGACGCCATGGTCTACGCCCTCTGGTGCAGGTTGGACGCCGCCTCGGCCCTGGAGTGGCCGCAAACTAAGCGTCTGGGCGTCGACGCCCTGCGCTGGGCGCGTAACCCCCCGGCCGGAGAAATCCTGCGCGGCCGGATGACGGTGATGGGCAAGGACCCGGTCGGCGACGGCAAGGGCATCGTCATCGCCCAGCACGACCTGCTCGACGAACAAGGCCGGCTGGTCTTTTCCTGCCTGACCCGCAGCGTCTTCGCCCGCTAAGAAAAACGGCGGACCCGAGGGCCCGCCGCTTCACGTCTGATCAGGGATCAAGCTCTTAGGCGTTGGCCGCCTGCGGAGCGCGGCCCAGGGCCAGGGCGATCATCCGTTCCCAGCCGGCCAGCGAGACCAGGTGGGCGTAGATCTGCGCCAGGGCGCCGTTGTCGCGGAGAGCGATGTACTTGTCCTGCGGCAGGGCGTTCAGCTTGGTTTCCGAGACGCCGAAGTACTCGGCGATCACCTGCGGCTCGCCGGCCGATCCGTCCGGATTGGTCGGGGTGAAGGTGGCGGTCTTGGTCTCGAAGAGGTCGTGGTCCTTCAGGAGCTGCACGAAGCTCTGGGTGCGCTGACGCTCGACCTCGTAATCGTTGCAGAAGTTGATGCAGTTCTGCGTGTACTCGGTCGGCTTGCCTTCGGCGTCGAAGAACGCCTGGTCGGCCTGATCCTTCGGCACGATGAACTCGGCGGCGCGGTCGATGCAGAGCACCATCTGGCCGGCGGCGTTGTCGGTGGCGAACACGAAGGGGAAGCGGCGGATATAGGCCGGCACGTAGGTGCCCGGCTCGAACATGCCGTCCTCGCGCAGGTACATGTTCTGGCCCTGATTCAGGCCCATGACCGCCAACGGAATCTTGTCCTCGCCCACGAAGATGATCGGGCCGCAGAGCGAATAGGGGCCGAACTCAGTGACCGTCAGCGGAACGGCATGGCCTTCCTTGGCGAACTTGAACGGGCCGGTCAGGCTCTTGACGCCGAGGTCCTTGTGCAGGTCCACGGAGAGCGGCTCGGGCGTCGTATAGAAGAGCACGTTGCCGGTGATCTGGCCCACGTCGGGGTTTGCAGTCGCCATGAAATACCTTCGATGATCTGGGCGATTGATGAGTGCGCGAGCGGCGGTCGTTCTGGCGTTGCGCGCCGTTTCGGCGAAGTCCGCGCTTCTACCCGATCATCGGACCGGCGGCAAACCTGCACACGCCCGACTTGCTTCAGGAAGGCCGAGACGCTTCAATCCGCGCCATACAAAGCCAAGCCGTCAAGGCGACATACTGGAGGATATATTTTGCCAATCTTCTATCCCGACATTCTTGAGCAGAAGACCGCGCCGCGCACCTTCACCTACGGCGACAAGGACGTGATGCTTTACGCCCTGGGCGTGGGCATGGGCCGCGACCCGATGAATGAAACCGAACTGCCCTTCGTCTACGAGAAGAACCTCAAGGTCATTCCGACCGCGGCGACCGTACTGGCGTCTGGAGGAAAGGCGAGCGGCCCCGCGCCGGAAATGCCGGCCGGCCACCGCGCCAGCCAGATCAACTTCCTGATGGTCGTCCACGGCGAGCAGAAGGTCGAACTGCACAAGCCGCTGCCGACCTCCGGCACCTTCACCGCCCAGGGCCGCACCATCGGCGCCTATGACAAAGGCGAAGGCAAGGGCGCGGTCGTGATCAACGAGACCGTGTGGACCGACGAGAAGGGCGAAAAGGTCGCCACCCTCACCGGCTCCACCTTCGCCCGCGGCGACGGCGGCTTCGGCGGCCCGTCGGAAGGCGCGCCGGAACCCCACGTGGTCCCGACTCGTGCGCCCGACCTGTCGGTCGACTTCGCCACCCTGCCCGACCAGGCGCTGCTTTACCGCCTGAACGGAGACCGCAACCCGCTGCACTCCGATCCGGATTCGGCGCGCCGCTCGGGCTTCGAGCGCCCGATCCTGCACGGCCTCTGCACCTACGGCATCACCTGCCGGGCGGTGCTGCAGGCGATCACCGACTTCGATCCGGACCAGATCTATTCGCACCAGGCCCGTTTCTCGGCGCCGGTGATCCCGGGCGACACCATCACGGTGGACCTGTGGAGGGACGGCAAGAACATCTCGTTCGAGGCCCGCGTCAAAGAGCGCAACGCCACCGTCATCAAGAACGGCCTGACCGTCCTGCGCTGAGGCGTCGCCCTCTGGAACGGTTCCCATGGCTCGGGAGCCGTTCTAGAGAGGGCGGATGATCCGTAGCTTCACTTTTGTCGCCGGCGCCGCCCTCGCCGCCGGTCTCGCCGCTTGCGCCGCCACCGGGACCGCCGAGGCCCCGCCGACCGACGAGAGCCTGACCGCGGCGAACGCCCATCCGGTTGCCACCGACCTGGTCGGCTACCTCAAGAGCGGCGATCTCGACGGCGCAGGCCTGCTGGGGCCGCCGCCCGCGCCCCATAGTCCGACCGGCAAGGCCGACCGCGCCCGCTACGAAGAGACCCGCGCCCTGGCCGAAAGCCCGCGCTGGAAGCAGGCCCAGGCCGAGAACGACCTCTGGGGCGGCGGCGCGCTCAAGCAATATTCCTGCAAGCTGGGCGTCTCGATCGACGAGACGCAGACCCCGACCGCCCTGCGCATCCTGCACCGCGTGGAACTGGACGTGCGCACCGTCGGCAAGCCCGCCAAGGACGCCTACAACCGCCCGCGCCCGCTGATCGGCGACGACAAGCCCATCTGCATTCCGCGGGAAGACTGGCTGAAGACCAACGCCTCCTATCCGTCCGGCCACTCGATGACCGGCTGGGCCTGGGGTCTGATCCTGGCCGAACTGGCGCCGGCTAAGGCCGATGCGATGATGTCGGTGGGCAAGGAGATCGGCGAGAGCCGCATCGTCTGCGGCGTGCATTACGCCAGCGACGTGGAAGCCGGGCGCACCCTGGCCTCGGCGATGGTCGCGCGCATCCACGCCGATCCCCAGTTCCAGGCCGATATGAAGAAGGCGCGGGCGGAGATCGCGCGGGCCAGGACGGCGCCGTCGAACTGCCCCGCGGCTTAAGGGCGGATCGCCCGATAGACCACGGTCGCCCGCAGGGGATCGTCGGGCTCATAGCCCGGGAAATCGAAGTCCGTGGCCGCGTCGCGCCGCATGCCGATGCGTTCCATCACCGCGCGCGACCGCAGATTGGTCGAGGCGGTGATGGCGGTGATCTCGGCAATACCGAGCTGCTCGAAACCGTAGCGCAGGACCGCAGCGGCCGCTTCGCTGGCGTATCCCCCGCCCCAGGCCGGGCGCGCCAGTCGCCAGCCGATGTCGATGAAGGGGGCGATCGGCGCCTGTTCGTGGCCCGGCATCAGGCCGCATGCGCCCAGGAACTCACCGTCGTCCCGGCGCTCCACCACCCAGCGGCACATGCCCAGTTCGGCGAACGCCTTGTCGGCGCGATCCTTGTAGGCGCGAACGCCCTCGGCGGTCAGAACGCCGCCTAGCCAGCGCATGACCTCGGGGTCGGCGCTCATGGCCGCGAAGGGTCCGAGGTCCTCTTCACGCCATAAACGCAATATGAGTCGGGGCGTTTCGATCACGCCGGTCAGGCCGGACGAGGGCCGGTCAACGACCCATAGAGGTCGGTGCGGCGGTCCCGGAAAAAGCCCCAGGCGGCCCGGTGCCCGGTCAGGAAGTCCAGATCGAAGCTCGCCTGCACCAGCCCCTCGTCCTCGCGCCCGAGGGCCGAGACCAGGTCGCCGCGATGGTCGGCGATGAAGGACGAGCCGTAGAAGCTCTGTCCGCCGTTGGGGTAGCCTTCCCATGGCTCGAAGCCGATGCGGTTGGCGCCGACCACGGGGATCACGTTCGAGACCGCGTGCCCCTGCATCGCCCGCCGCCAGGGCGCGGCGGTGTCGAGGGTCGGATCGTGCGGCTCCGAACCGATCGCGGTCGGATAGAGCAGCACCTCGGCGCCCATGAGGGCCATGGCGCGAGCGCATTCGGGGTACCACTGGTCCCAGCAGATGCCGACGCCGATGCGGCCGAAACGGGTGTCCCAGACCTTGAAGCCGGTGTCGCCGGGCCGGAAGTAGTACTTTTCCATGTAGCCCGGGCCGTCCGGGATATGGCTCTTGCGATAGACGCCCATGAGCGAGCCGTCGGCGTCGACCATCACCAGGCTGTTGAAGTAGTGCGGGCCTTCACGCTCGAAGATCGAGATCGGCAGCACGACGCCGAGCTCGGCCGCCAGCGGCGCAAGCGCGGTCACGCAGGGATGCTCGCGCCAGGGATGGGCCTGGGCGAACCAGCTTTCCTCCTGCGCGACGCAGAAATAGGGCCCCTGGAAGAGCTCGGACGGCAGGATCACCTGGGCGCCTTGCGAGGCGGCCAAGCGGATGAAGTCCTCGGTCTTCTTGATGTTGGCGGCCAGGTCCATTCCATACGAGGTCTGGATCGCAGCGACGTTGATCGTCCGGGCCATCAGGCGGGCTCCTGCTGGGTGATGCAGTGGAAGGAACCGCCGCCCGTGAGGATGGCGTTCGAGGGCAGGCCAATGATCTCGTGGTCCGGGAAGACGCTCTTCAGGCCCTGGAGGGCCAGCTCGGCAGCCTGGCCTTCCTTGTAGATCGGCGTGATCACCGCGCCGTTGGCGATGATGAAGTTCATGTGGCTGGCGGGCGCAGCGCGCCCCTCGCCGTTGTCGATCCAGCCCGGAGAGGGGATCCGCACGACCGTCAGCTTACGCCCCTCGGCGTCGGTGGAGTTGGACAGGACCCGCGCGGCTTCGTCATAGGCTTCGGCGTTCACGTCGCCGCGGCCATAGGCGATCGGACAGACCACCACGCCCGGCGCCACGAAGCGCGCCAGATTGTCCACGTGGCCGTCGGTGTGGTCGTTGGCCAGGCCATCGCCCAGCCAGATCACCTTTCGCGCGCCCAGGGATTCGGCCAGGGCGGCCTCTGCCGCTTCCTGGGTCCAGCCGGCGTTGCGGTTCTCGTTCAGCAGGCACTGGCCGGTGGTGAGGATCGTGCCCTCGCCGTCATGGTCCACGGCGCCGCCTTCGAGGATGTAGTTCTGCATGACCAGCGGCGTGCGCGAAGCGGTGGCGATCTGCTCGGCCACCTCGTCGTCGTAGTCCAGGACATACTTGCCGCCCCAGCCGTTGAACATGAAGCCGCGGGCCTCGTCGCCGGCCGCGCCCTTGGTGAAGATCGGCCCGGTATCGCGCAGCCAGATGTCGCCGAACCGGCCGGGGACGATTTCGACGCCCTCGACGCCCGCCAGCAGCCGTCGCGCCGCGGCCTCGCCGGCGGGACTGCCCGTCATCAGCTTGACCTGTTCGCGGCCTGGACCGGCCAGCGCGCGCGCCAGGGCGGCGACCTCTTCCTGCGCCTGGGCGAGGTCCTCTTTCCAATGCTCCTCATGGCTCGGAAAACCGAGCCACATGGCGCGGTGCGGGGCCCATTCGGCGGGAACAGTGACGGACATCAGCAAGACTCTTTGAAGTTGGGGCCTTTTCTCCGCCGGGACGGCGCGGTCCGGCGAAACCTCCAGGACGCGCGCAGATGGGCGGATGAGCCCCCTACGTCAAGCGTCACAACGAAAAAGGGCGGCCGCATCGCTGCGGCCGCCCCTCTCTCTCCTACAGCGCGCCTTAGAACTCGGCGTGCAGAGTAATGGTGAAGCTGCGGCGGTAGCCCGGCTGGGCCTGACCGTTGCCTTCCAGGTTGACGCTCATGTCACCCATGAAGCGCTCGTCGAACAGGTTGTTGACGTTCGCTTGGATGTAGGTGCGCTCCAGGCCGAACTGGTCGAGCTTCCAACGCACGTCCAGATCCCACAGCGCATAGCCGTCGAACTTTTCGGTGTTGGTCAGGTTCGACCAGCGGTCGCCCACGAACTTGCCCTGAATGCCGACGCTGACCTGTTCGATCGGATCGTAGGTGACCCGGACGGCGGCCTGATGCTTCGGGCTCTCATAGAGCATGTTGCCTTCGGTCGGCAGCGACACGCCCTTGATGTTGTTCTGGATTTCGGAGTCCGTGTACGAGTACGAGGCGTAGGCGCTGAGGTACTCGACCGGCTGCCAGCCGACCTGAGCGTCGAAGCCCTTCAGCTTCACGTCGCCGACGTTGGTCGAGAACGAGATGCCGGCGTCTTCGTCGAGGACACGTTCGATGCGGTTGCTGAAGTCGCTGTACCAGATGGCGCCCGAGACCATCAGGGTCGGGGTCTGGTAGCGGAGGCCGAGGTCCATCGACTGGGCCGTTTCCGGGCCCGGATCGACCAGGATCTGGTCGTACAGGTCGTCGGTCCGCGGCGCCGAGAGGGTTTCGGCGTAGCTGGCGTAGACGGTCAGGTCGCTGGTGATGTCGTAGCTGACGCCCACGTTCGGCAGGACGTCGTCGTACTTCACCGTCCACTGGCGCGGGTTGCCGTACTGGCTGGGTTGGCCATTGGTCAGCGGGTTCAGCGCCGAGGTCTTGAAGGTCACCAGCGGGCGGCCAGTACCGTCGTCCGTGCCCGGAACCGGAGTGCCGACTTCGGTGGTGCAGTAGGCGTCGAACGTGTTCCGCTGATAGCAGAAGTTGTTCAGGTCACGCTTGAAGAACGGCGCGCGCAGGCCGAGGTTCACCAGCAGCTTTTCGTCGAAGAAGCGACCGCGGTATTCGACGGCGACCTGGTTCAGCTCGGCGACCGAAGCACGGTCGCGGCGGCGCAGGTTGGTGCCGTCCGGCAGCAGGACCTTCTCGCCCCGGCCATCCTTGCCGGCGAAGACGTCTTCCGGAATGCCGTCACGGCCGAGGAAGCCGACGTCGCCGGTCTGACGGTGCTTGGCCTTGTCGTAGGTGTAGGCCAGACGCACGTTCTGGGTGTCGGCGAACTTCCAGATCAGCGACGAGGTGACACCGTAGCGGCGGGTGTTCGTGGTGCTCGGACGATAGAGCAGCACGCTGTCCAGCAGGTCGCCGTCGCCGTTCAGGTCCACGCCGAGGGCGCTGGAATTGCCGATCAGCTGCGGGTCGGTCTCGCGGAACGCCTGGGTGCCGCCGCCGTTGGCCATAGTGTACTGGAACGAGGGGTCGACGGTCAGGATCAGACGATCGCTGAGATTCCAGCTCGACAGGCCGCGAATGCCGCCGGTGTTCGACGGGTTGATGTTGTAGCCGTAGAAGTTCGGGCAGTTGTCGGTCTGGGCGCCCGGGCCGCCGGCCGGCATCGAAACGCAGTTGGCCTCATAGACCAGCGGCTTGCGCTGATCGAACTGGGCCTTGGTGATGCGGCGGATGAAGGTGTTGCGGTTTTCGTTGTAGTTGAAGACTAGGCTGGCGGTGCCGACGTCGCCGAAATCCTGATCGACGCGGGCGTTGACCTGCCACTTCTTGATCTCGCCCGGTGCGGTGACCGTGGCGTCGTGCGGCTTGAACAGGTCGTTCTTGGTGTAGAGGCCGGAAATCCAGGCCTTGGTGCCCCAGGGGCCGATGCGGCCGGTTTCGAGCGTGCCGTAGTAGCGCTGGAAGTTTTCCGAACCGAAGCCGACCTCGGCGCGGACGCCGAACTCGTCGGCGGCCTTTCGGGTCACGTAGTTGATGGTGCCGCCAGCGGCCGCAGCGGTCGGGCTGTCGACGTCGGTCGTGCCGAGGTTGACGGTCGCCTTTTCGATCAGGTCGGGCTCGAGCTGCTGGTTCGGGTAGATGGCGTAGTTGCCGCTGTCATTGGCCGGCACGCCGTCCCACAGCAGGGCGATGCGCTGGGAGTCGAAGCCGCGGATGCTGATATCGCCGCCGGCCGAACCGAAGGCGTCATTGTTGGTGAAGTTGACGCCCGGCATCAGGTTCAGGGAGTTCAGGATCGTCTGGCCCGGGGCCTGACGCGAAATGAACTGCGAATCGATGGTGGCGCGGGACTTGGGTTCCGTTTCGGCGACGATCACGCCGCCAATGTCCGCCGGACCACGCGAGCCCGTCACCACCAGTTCTTCCACGGCCGAGGTGCCGGTCGATTGCGCCATGGCGACGCCGCTTACCAGCATGCCGCCAGCCAGCGCAGTCGTCGCCCAAAGGGCGCGGCGAAGCATCTTATTCATAGAGATCCCCTGATCTTTACTGCTGGTGGAGGAGCCCCCCGGCTCGTCCCCAGTTGGTTCGCGCCCTATAGCGTGGAATTTTCGATGGTGGGTGACGGATTCGTGACGTGTGGCGCGACACAGGGCACAACCGACTAATATGCCGGCGCCTGTCTCTTTCCGGACACGCTCCTGCCCTATTTTTCCCATCGCGCTGCGACGAGAGGCGGCCTTGGCTTCGCGAGAAACGTCAGCACACGGACACGCCGAGTACTGGCGAGCCACGATTCTCATAGCCGCGGCGCTGACCGCCGTGCGGCTGGTCGCCCTGTTCGCGACCCGGCTTGAGCTCTACCCGGACGAGGCCCAGTACTGGCTTTGGTCCCGGATCCTGGATTTCGGCTACTATTCCAAGCCGCCGATGATCGCCTGGCTGATCTGGGCCACGACGGCGATCGGCGGAAATGGCGAGGCGTGGGTGCGCTTGTCGGCGCCGATCCTCCATGGGCTGACGGCGCTGTGCGTCTACGGAATCGGCCGCAAGCTCTATAATCCATCGACGGGATTCACGGCCGCAGCGCTCTATCTGCTGATGCCGGCGGTGCAGCTTTCCTCGCTGGTGATCGCCACCGACGCGCCGATGCTGCTGGCCCTGGCCCTGGCCCTGCTGGCCTATGTGGAGCTGCCACAGGCCGAAGGGCGACGGCGCGACCTGCTGGCCCTGGGCCTAGGCGCGGCCCTGGGCCTGGCCTTCCTGTCGAAATACGCCGCCATCTACGGGCTGATCGGCATCGGCCTGCATCTGGCGATATCGCGCCAGGCGCGGGCGGCGTGGAACGTGCGTACGGCCGCCCTAAGCATCGCCGCCCTGCTGGCGGTGATCGCCCCGAACCTGATCTGGAACGCCCGGCACGGCTTTGCGACGGTCCAGCACACGGCCGCCAACGCCAACTGGGAAGCCCAGTCGCTGTTCAATTTCGGCGAGTTGGCGGACTTCATCGGCTCGCAGTTCGGCGTGTTCGGCCCGATCCCCTTCGCGGTGCTGGTGGGCGGCGCCGTCCTGCTGGCGATTCGCAAGCGACTGCAGCCGGCGGACTTGCTGCTTCTGTGCTTTGCGGTGCCTGCCCTGCTGATCGTCACCATTCAGGCCTTCGTCAGCCGAGCCAACGCCAACTGGGCGGCGGCCGGTTACGTGGCGGCGGTCATCTTGGTCGCGGCCTGGCTGCTGCGTTGGCGGGCCAGGTGGTGGTTGATCGGCGCCCTGGCGCTGCAGGGCCTGGTCGCCGCCGTGTTCCTGGCCTGCGTGTTGAACCAAGGGGTGGCCGAGCGGCTCAACCTCACCAATTCCTTCAAGCGCGCCAAGGGCTGGGAGCAGATGACCGAGCAGATCGCCGAGCGGGCGATGCGCGAGCCCAAGGGCTCGCTGAGCGCGGTGGCCGTCAACGACCGCTTCCTGTTCAACGCCGCCGCCTATTACGGCCGTGACTATTTCGGCAAGAACGGCGAGCCGCCACTAGCCATGTGGGTCCGCGAAAGCCACCCACAGAACCAGGCCGAGAGCACCGCCCCGCTCACCACGGCCAACGGCGCGCGCGTGCTCGCGGTCGCCCTGGACGAGGTCTATCTGAACGAGATGAAGCGTGACTTCCGGGTGATCGGCAGCACCGAGGTCATCGGTGCGCGCCTGGACCGCAAGCGCACCCGCAAGGCCGCCCTGTTCATCGGCGAAGAGTTCTCGCCCGCGCCGCGGGATCCCGTCAGCGGGCAGCCGGCCCCCAGACAGCCTTGAGCGCCCGGTCTCGGCCACAGCCCATGCGATAGGCGTTGTAGCTGGCCGGGTGCTTCTTGGCGTAGTCCTGATGATAGGCCTCGGCTGGCCAGAACTTGCCGCCGATCAGGACACGAGTGGCCACCTGCTGGTCGAGGGTCTCGCCGATGCGTGCCTTGGCCTGCTGCGCGATCGCGGTCTCCTCCGGCCCCGAGACGAAGATCGCGGTCGTATAGGAAGGACCACGATCGCAGATCTGGCCGCCGGCGTCGGTCGGATCGATGCTGTGGAAGAAAGCGTCCACCAGCCTTGCGTAGCTGATACGGCTGGGATCGTAGGTGACCTTCACCGCCTCCAGGTGACCCTTGTGGTTGTCGTAGGTCGGGTTGGCCATGGCCCCGCCGGCGTAACCGGCCACCGCCGAAGTGACGCCCGGA
>JAEXKM010000014.1 GCA_023445705.1 Pseudomonadota bacterium | reverse complement strand
GCGCGACACGCCGGTGCAAAACACTCGACCCGCCAAGGCAAGCCGCCAACCCCCAGCCTCAGTCAGAGATTTGGAGTCGTCATAGCCCGCGGGCATGGCGTGCCCCAGAAACCCGGTGACGGCGGATAGAGCAGACCGTCACGCAAGCTGACGCCGCCTTCGTGATCAGACTTGAGCCACAGCGGCCCATCCAGGTCGACGAAGTCGGCATGCTCGGCCAGCAGCAGCGCCGGCGCGATGGAGCGCGAACTGGAGACCATGCACCCGACCATCACGCCGAAACCCTGCCGCCGGGCCGCTGCGAGCAGCTCCAGGGCCTCGGTGAGTCCGCCGGTCTTGTCGAGCTTGATGTTCACGACCTGATAGCGCCCTGCCAGGTCGCCCAGATCGGCGGCGGTGTGACAAGACTCGTCGGCGCAGATCGGGATCGCCGGCTCGAACCCTGCCAGTTGATGGTCGTCGGCGGCCGGCAATGGCTGCTCGATCAGCGACACCTTCAGTTCCTGCAGCAGCGGCTGGATGTTCCTCAACAGGTCGAACGTCCAGCCCTCATTGGGATCGACGATCAATCGGGCCTCGGGCGCATTGGCGCGCACCGCCCGCAAGCAGGCTTCCGGCTGCAGCGCGTCGACCTTCACCTTGATCAAGGCCGCGCCATTCATCGCGGCGGCGGCGCGTCCCATAGCCTCGGGCTCGTCCAGGCTGACGGTCAGCGCGATGGTGATCGGCCCGGGCTCAGGCTCCCCCAGCAGTTCGGCGACCGAGCGGCCGCTCAGCTTGGCTTCCAGATCCCAGAGTGCGCAATCGACGGCGTTCCGGGCAGCTCCGGGCGGCAAGGCCTTCAACAGGTCGCCGCGGGTCATGCCGCCACGCACCGCATCGGCGATGCTCTCGACCTGAGCCAGCACGCTGTCCAGGCTCTCGTCGTAGCGGGCGTAGGGAACGGCCTCACCATGTCCGGTCTGGCCGTCGTGCCCGATATCGACCGCGATCACGTCGGCCGCGGTCTTCACCCCTCGCGAGATGCGAAACGGCGCGGCGAGCGGCCAGTTCTCTTTCCGCGCTACGAGGGTTCGAAGCATGAAACCAGCCTGTCCACGATAAGGTTGACGCCCATGGAGACCGGATCCTGCGCCGGAAGGCCGAGCAGGTCACTGGTCTCGGCGCACGCGCGCTGCGCCGCCTCGGGGCTAAGCGCCGAGGTGTTTAGGGCCACGCCGACCGCCACGACGTTCGGGCTGGTCAGCTTGGCGGCCTCGATGTTCGCCTCCAGGCAGGCCTTCAGATCGGGCAGGGCCCGGCCGGCCAGGCCCCGCATGCTTTCCCGCCCGGGCTGGTGACAGATCACCAGGGCGTCCGGTTGCGCGCCATGCAGCAGGCCCAGAGAAACCCCGGCGAAGGAGGGATGGAACAGCGATCCTTGGCCCTCAATCAGGTCCCAGCCGCCATCGCTGCGCGACGGCGAGATCTGCTCGGCCGCCCCGGAGATGAAGTCGGCGACGACCGCGTCGATCGGCACGCCCGACTGGGCGATGAAGATGCCGGTCTGGCCGGTGGCCCGGAAGTCCGCCTTCAGGCCGCGCGCCCGCATCTCCTTTTCGATCGCCAGGGTCGTGTACATCTTACCCACCGAGCAGTCGGTGCCGACCGTCAGCAGGCGGCGTCCGTCACGCGGGCGACCGTCGCCGACCGGCAGATTCGCCGGCGGCTCGCGCACGTCGAAGAGCTGCAGGCCCGCAGCCTCCGCCGCCGCCACGATCTCCGGATGGTTGGTCAGCCGGTCGTGCAGGCCCGAGGCGACGTTGAGGCCAGCCCGCAGCGCGGCGACCACGTCGGCCACGATGCCCGGGCCCATCACGCCGCCGGCGTTCGCAACGCCGACGATCATGGTCTTGGCGCCCTTGGCGGCCGCCTCGTTGAAGGCCAGGTGCGGCAGGCCCAGCGTCTGATTGCATTTAGGACCGCGATATTCCCCGACGCAGGCTTCAGGCCGCCAAACGGCGACACCGCGCGACGTCTTCACCGACAGCTCATCCTGAGAGTCGCCGAGATAGAGGAGAAACGGGGAGGGGATCATCAACAGCTCCAGACCAGGCCGGGGCTCACCGGCGCGGCGGATCATGTCGGGCGCCGCCGCTGGCGAAAGGTCAAAGAGGTCGCCGGAATATAGCCGTCGGTTATGTGCTGCGCTCGCTCAATGTCTGTTGGAGGACATTGATGAAGTCACGCATGGGGCGTGATGGCGGCCGGTCTTCCAGATAGATGCAATGCACGCCGAAGCTCACGGCGGGGGTCAGCGGCCGGAAGTCCAGATCCGGGCTCAGGCTCGCCCGGGCGGTGAATTCGTCGACCACGGCGACCCCCGCGCCATGCCGCACCAGCGCTGCGGCGACATAGTAGGTCTGAACGAAGATGCGCTCGCTGCGGCCCGGGTCGTCCTGCACCACCTCGCTGGCGAACAACGTCCCGACCGGCCCGCTGCCGGCCAGGCTGATCAGGTCCCGGCCGCGCACGGCGTCCAGGCTCAGGCGCTCGGGCGCGTCGGGCAGTTCGTCCTTCCGATACAGCAGGACCAGCTCCCCCGATCCGATCTTCTGGTCGGCCAGCCGCGGATGACGCGGCGCGTCGTAGGCCACCGCCAGGTCGCTGTTTCGCTCGTACAGCGCCTTCAGGATGTCGTCGTTGTGCAGGGTATGGATGTCGAACGACACGTTTGGCCGCTTGTCCCGAAAGCGCGCGACCGCGGCCGGCGCCACCCCGAGACCCAGCGAGGGCAGGACCGCCAGGCGGATATGCCCGTCGCCGCCTGCCCTCAGATTGTGGGTCGTCTGACGCAGCGACTCGATCCGTCCGTAGATGTCGGCCACCTCGCGAAAGAGCGTGTGCGCCTCGTCGGTAGGCACCAGGCGCCCCTTTACGAGGCGGAACAGCCGAAAGCCGATGCGGCTCTCGGCATGTTTCAGGACCTTGCTGACCGAGGGCTGGGAGACGTTGAGCGCACGGGAGGCGGCGCTGACCGAACCGGACTGATAGACCGCATGAAAGACTTCGATGTGACGCAGGTTCATGGTCGAACCCGAAACTGAAACCATAGTCATTTCCCCCTGAACGCCGCCGGGACGACGCTCGCAAGGCTCCGTATCGCACGGCGCCCGCAAAACCGTTCGAGTGCGGAATAGCCGATCATCAAGCGCCGCCACAGTGCCCATCGATCGGCTCGCATCGACGGCCCGCCCATGTCCGACGGTTATGGGCTGACCAAGCCTTCGACATTGGCGTCACAAAGTCGTCGCCCAAAGGTCCGCGCCGAGAAAAACGACGGGCGGCGAACGCTGTCCGCGATGCGTTCATCGACGAGGGGACCTATGCGACGTATCTCGAATTCGAAGGGCCGCGCTCTGGCGACGGCCAGCGGCCTGGCGATCGCCTGCATGCTCCAGGCGGCTCCGGCTATGGCCCAGACGACGGCGGTCGAGGAGGTGGTCGTCACCGCCAGCCGCGTGAACCGCACCGGCTTCGACGCCCCGACGCCGACTACGGTCGTCGGCGCCGAGAACCTCCAGGCGGTCGGCGCGACCAACGTCGCCGACATGCTCAACACGCTGCCCGCCTTCGCCGGCGGTACGACCCCGGCGACCACCTCGCACTCCTCGCAGAACGCCGGCGCCAACTTCCTGAACCTGCGTGACCTAGGCAACAACCGCACCCTGGTGCTCATCGACGGCCGCCGCCACGTGCCAACGACCTCCAGCGGGCTGGTCGACATCAACGTGATCCCCGCCGCGCTCCTGAGCCGCGTCGAAGTGGTCACCGGGGGCGCCTCCGCAGCCTGGGGCTCCGACGCCGTGGCTGGCGTGGTGAACCTGATCTTCCGCGACAACCTCGAAGGCCTCGAAGGCCAGGTTCAGGGCAGCACGACCCAACGCGGCGACAACGAAGAACTGAACGTCGCCCTCGCAGGCGGCTTCCGCTTCGCCGGCGGCCGCGGTCACTTCATGGCCGCGTCGGAATATGTGGACACCAAGGGCATCGGCTCGGACCGTGACTGGTTTCGCGAGAACTGGATGACCATCGCCAACCCGGCCTACGCGGCTGGCAATGGGCAGCCCCAGAACCTCATCGCCCCCAACGTCCGCACCTCGACCGCGACCCTCGGCGGCCTCATCACCGCCGGCCCGCTGCGCGGAACCCAGTTCCTGCCGAACGGTCAGATCAGCCAGTTCATCTACGGGAACAACGTCGGGACGCAGTACCAGACGGACGGCGACGGCCTCTATCCCGGCGAGTTGATCAACCTGGCCACCCCGCTGACCCGCGCCAACCTCTTCACGCGCACCACCTTCGACGTCACCGACAACGTCCAGGCGTTCATGGAGGCCTCGGTCGCCTATTCCGAGACGACCTTCAACCTCTCGACTTCCTATGATCTCGGAACGCTGACCATCCAGCGCGACAACGCCTACCTGCCGGCTGCCGTCGGCTCGATGATGGACGCGGCCGGCGTCACGAACTTCCGCATGGGCCGGATCAACCGCGACATCGGCTTCAACGTGGTCGACAACAAGAACGCCACCAGCCGTATCGCCGTGGGCCTGAAGGGCGACTTCGGCGAGACCTGGAACTGGGACGCCTATTACCAGTACGGCCAGAACCGCTATGCGGCGCGCATCTTCAACAACCGTATCGCCGCCAACTTCACCAGCGCGCTCGACGCGGTCGTGAACCCGGCGAACGGCCAGATCGTGTGCCGCTCGACCCTCAGCGCGCCGAACAACGGCTGTGTTCCGATCAACATGTTCGGCGAGGGCTCCCCCTCGGCGGCGGCCCTCGACTACGTCACCGGCAGCCAGCATCTGGTCGCCAACATCGAACAGCAGGCCGCCGCGGCCAGCCTGTCAGGCGAGCCCTTCTCGACCTGGGCCGGGCCGGTCTCGCTGGCCACCGGCGTCGAGTACCGAAAGGACTCGGTCGATCAGGAGGTCGACGCGCTCGCCCAGGCCAGCGCCTTCTCGATCGGCAACCCGAAAGCGATGGCCGGTTCGTACAACGTCAAGGAAGCCTTCCTTGAAACCGTCGTGCCCCTGGCCAAGGATGCCTCGTTCGCCAAGTCGCTGGACTTTAACGGCGCGGTGCGCGTGACCGACTACTCCACCTCCGGCACCGTCTGGACCTGGAAGGCCGGCGCCACCTACGAGCCGTTCGATGGCCTGAAGCTCCGCGTCACCCGCTCGCGCGACATCAGGGCGCCGAACCTCAGCGAACTCTATTCGTCCTATGTGCTGACCTTCTCGTCGATCACGGACCCGGTGACCGGACGTCAGAGCACCGTGCGCTCGCCCCAACAGGGCAACCTCGGCCTGAAGCCCGAGAAGGCCGACACCTTCACCGCTGGCGTCGTCTACGAGCCGAGCTTCGCGCCGCGCCTGCGCATGTCCCTCGACTACTATGACATCGACCTGAAGGGCGCGATCTCCACCCTGACCGGCCAGCAGATCGTAAACCGCTGCGCGGCCGGCGCCGCCGATCTCTGTAGTTATGTGACCCGCAACACCGACGGCTCCTTGGCCGAAGTCATGCGGACCTACATCAACCTCTCCAGCCTGCAGATGCGCGGGGTCGACGCCGAGGTCAGCTACCGCACGCCGATGTCCGACATCTTCGAAGCTGTGAACGGCGATCTCACCCTACGGGTGCTGGCGACCTATCTCGACCGCTACCTGACCGACGACGGCTCGACCGTCATCGACTCTGCCGGCGAGGTCGGCAACAACCGCCCGCACTGGCGCTGGACCGCGACCGCCTCCTACGAGAACGGCCCTTTCAAAGGCTTCCTGCAAGGCCGCTACGTCGGCGAGGGCGTCTACGACGTCGAGCAGACCTACGACAACAATCACGTCGACAGCCAGTTCGTGGTCACGGCCTCGGCGGCCTGGAAGCTGATGGACGACGGCGCGCGTTCGCTTGAGGCTTTCGGCGTCATTAACAACGTCTTCGACGCCGATCCGCCGGTAGCACCCTACAACTTCATCTTCGGCAGCCCGGCCTTGGCCTCGGTGCATGACATCATCGGGCGCCGCTTCACCATGGGACTGCGCTTCACCTACTGATCGCGAAAGGCGTCGGCTTGCCAAAACGGCAGGCCGGCGCTGCACCCTGTCGTTACACCCGAAAAAAGCGTCGCCATCGCCGGAACGCGCCTTGGTTGAGCGCATTCTCTCTCGGACAAGCGTGACCGAGGGCTGGGCTGGTGTTCACGAGTTGGGGATTGCGGACGTTTGGTTTCGCCGCCACCGGTTGTGTGGCGGCGTTTGCGTTTCCGGCCTACGCCCAGGACGACACCGCCGCGCTCCGGGCCGAGATCGAGACCCTCAAGAAGACGATCACTACCCTCGAAGCCCGGCTCGACGCGGTCGAGCGCAAGGAGGAGCGGCCCACCGCGACCGCCGCCGTCGCTCGGCCCGCGCCCACCGCGCCGCCGTTGCAATTCGCCGCTCGCCAGCGCGACGTCTCGCGTTCGCCCTTGCCGCCGCGCGATACGATCGGGGACGAACTGACTGGCGTGGCGCGCCCCGACACACGGCCGCCGCCAAACGACCCGGACCTGAAGGGCTTCCTCGCCATCCCGGGCACCGACACCATGATCCGGCTGGGCGGTTTTGCGAAGGTCAACGCGATCTACGACACCGCGCCTGCGGGCAATACGGACAAGCTGGTCACCTCGACCATTCCGGTTGGCGCCGGCAGCGCCTCGAACTCCAACATCGACGCTAACGCGACACGCTTCAGCTTCGATGTCCGTCGTCCCAGCATCCTGGGGCCGCTGCGCTTCTATCTGGAGAACGACTTCTACGGCGGCTCGGGCTCGACCGCATTCCGTCTGCGCCAGGCGCACGGTCAGGTCGGAAACCTCTACGGCGGCTACGGTTACAGCGCCTTCACCGACTCCGACGCCTTTCCGGAAACGCTCGATGACGAGGGACCGGGGGCTGAAGCGCTCCTGCGCCTGGCCGCGCTCCGATACATCTGGAAGATGGGGGGCGGCGCCACCGCGACGCTTTCGATCGAAGATCCGTCTTCAGACCTGATCCTCTCCAGCGGCCAGCGCGCCTTCAATAGGACGCCCGACGTAACCCTGGCCCTTCGCAAGGAAGGCGGCTGGGGGCACGTGCAGGCGGGGGCCGTCGTCCGCAGCATCGGCTACGAGGATATCACTGAGGATCGCGACAAACTCGGTTACGGGCTCAGCGCCTCGGGCCTGATCAAGGTGGGGGACGACTTTGTCATGGGCGCCATTACCTACGGGGACGGGGTCGCCCGCTATTTCAACGACCTGGGCGGCAAGGGCTACGACGCGGCGATCCGGGAAGACGGGTCGCTGGAGGTGCTGACGGCCTACGGCGGCT
>JAEXKM010000450.1 GCA_023445705.1 Pseudomonadota bacterium | reverse complement strand
GGATCGAGGCGACAGCTTCCTGGTCAACGGCCAGAAGATCTGGACGTCAGGGGCCCAGTGGGCTGACTGGTGCTTCTGTCTGGTGCGGACCGATTTCACCAAGAAGCACGAAGGCATCAGCTTCCTGCTGATCGACATGCGCACCTCAGGCGTCGAGACGCGGCCGATCAAGTTGATCTCCGGCTTCTCTCCTTTCTGCGAGACCTTCTTCACCGACGTCAGCGTGCCCAAGGAAAACCTTGTGGGACCGCTGAACGGCGGCTGGACGGTCGGCAAGCGCCTGCTACAGCATGAGCGCAACAGTCTCTCAGGGGGATCAAGCGGAACCGCTGGCGGCGATCGCAAACGCCTGGTGCAGGTCTCAACGGACTACATCGGCCTGGATTCTTCGGGCCGTCTCGCGGACGCCGATTTCCGAGCCCGGTTGATTCTCAATCAGATGGAGGCGCACGCCTACGCCCTGACGCTCCGGCGCATCGCCGACGAGGGGAAAAGCGCCAACGGACCGAGCGCCGTCACGTCCATCCTGAAGAACGTCTCGGCGAAACTCGTCACAGAGACCGCGGAGATGGCCATCGAAGCCATGGGGCAGCGTGGATTAGGCTGGGAGGGTGAGACTTACTCGGAAGATGAGCTCGCCGCAGTACGCAGCTATCTCGGGGTAAAGGCTCACGCCATCGCCGGCGGCTCAACCGAAATTCAGAACAACATCATCTCCAAGCGCATCCTCGGCCTGCCGGATGCGAACGCCCATTCGAGCTAACCCGGCGTGGACGACAAGTCCGCTTGCGTAACCGCTTCCGCTCCTGGCCAGGGCCGCTCTCCCTTGGCGCAGCATGCAGCGCGGCTGCCGCCCCCGCATCGTTCGCGGGGCCATGACGTCGCGCGCCATGCGAGGGCGAGTGTGCGCCATGCGAGCTAGGTCTGGCCGTCGCGAACAATTGCTGGATCTCGCGGCCAAGCAACTCAACGCGCGCGGGATGTCGCAGAGGTCGCTCGCCACGCTCGCAGCGAGCCTAGGCTTCACGCGCAACGCCCTCTATCGATACGTGGAGGACTTCGAGGACCTCCTGGGCCAGGTCTACCGTCGCTCCTGCGAACTCCTCAGCGAGCGCCTTAGCGAGGCGATGGCGCCCACCTCGCCCTTGTTGATCGTCCAGCGCTTCGTCTCGCTTGCGCTCGACGGTGAACGTCCAGAAATCGCTGCTCTCAACGAATACGGCCTACTTCACCCGCAAGATCGCACCGACGTGATTGATATGTATCTCGCTGTGGAGGCGAGGCTGGCCAGGGTGATCTCCCATGGCTTGAAGAGCGGCGAACTGCGGTCGTGCGATCCTCAGTTGGCGGCGCGCACGATCATCAATCTCATCCATTGGGCCCCGCTTGGCGCCAGGCGCGGCCTCCTCGTCGACGCGTCCGAGCGTGAACTGGCGATTGAGACCATCAATGGACTGCTATTGGTGGGTTGGGCCGCCGACCGGCAGGCGCCGATTGCTCCGCCCGAGATCGACCTCTCACCATTGATCGTCCAAATCACTGATGGCTTCGACCAGGCAGCGCTGCACGAAGTGAAGCGGGAAACGATCCTCGCCTGTGCGAGCCGCATGTTCAACAGCCGAGGGGTTGAAACGACATCTCTGGATCATCTGGCCGCTGAACTGGGCACGACCAAGCCTCGTCTCTACAAATACGTCGGCGACAAGACGGCTCTTGTAGAGGCTTGCTTCGCGAGAGCTGACAAGATCAACCGGCACATCCTGCAGGCCGCCCGCGAGCTGCCGTGCGCACCGATGGACAAGCTTACCGCGCTCTTGCGCACGTCCACCGCCATACGGCTAAACGGCCCGCTTGAGCCGATGCGGTACTTCCTCGCAGGCGCTCCAAACCCGGAGATCGAACCTTTACGCTCCCGTCGACGACTGCTGCGAATGGTGGAGAACAACACTCAGCTCTTCCGCGAATGCCAGGACGCGGGCGCCGTGCGCCGATTTGATGTCCAGGGCCTGCAGCTCATCAACATGACTGGCGGCGGCGGCATCATCCGGCACGGTGACAGGCCGTCCGTCGCCGCCAAGGGCGCGGCCGCCGAAATGGTCGAATTACTTCGCCTGGGCCTCTCGCCGCTCTAGCCACCAGCCTATTCCAAGGAGAGCGCCGGACCTGAGTAACGAGCCCTGGGGCGGATGATCTTGTCGGCTTCGCCCTGTTCGATCGCATGGGCGATCCAGCCCGCACAGCGCGCCACCGTGAAGATCTGGAAGGGCGCATCCTCAGGCAACCGCATGGCCTGACAGGCCGCGACCAGGGCAAAGTCGATATTCGGACGCAGACCGGTGGCCGCGAACACAGCTTCAGCAAGATCGCCAGGCAGATCGGGGAGCGTGAAACGCTCTAACAAGGCCGCAGCTCTGGGATCGCCGCCCGGATAGAGATTGTGCCCGAAACCCGGCAAGGCCCGGTCATCCTGCAACCGCCGCCTGACGGCCTCCGGCGGGCCGAGACGGTCGGCCTCTTCGATGAACGCGCTGACGGAAGCCGAAGCGCCGCCATGGCGCGGGCCAGAGAGGGTGGCGAGGCCGGCCAAGGCCGAAGCGCTGAGCGAGGCTCCCGTCGATGCCGCCACCCGCGCAGCGAAGGCCGACGGATTGAGCTCATGGTCGGCGACGAGGACCAAGAGGCGTCGAATGAGGTCCGCCGCCTGTCCTCCCGGGCCCTGACCCCAAGCCAGCGCCAGACGAACATGGATGGGTCCGCTTTCGACCGCCCCTGTCACCGCATCGACCAGGACGTCAAGTAGTGTCGCAGCTTCCACAGCTAGGGAGAGGTGTCCGCGGCCTCTCGCCGGCGGATCCGCTGCGGCGCGCAAGGCCAGGACCAGATAGGCGCGCGAGCGCATGTCTGCGCCCACGGGTGGGGCGGGGCGTTCCGCGCGCTTGAGAGCCACGCCGTGACCACCGCGCAGCAGGCGCGCCACCGATTCCAGTGTCTCGGTCTCCGCCAGTTTGATCGCGTCGCGGCCGCGATAGAACAGGCGACCAAAGGCGACGGTGGTGATGGCGCTCTCGAGGACCGGCTCCCCCCAATCGATGGCCTCGGCCGCGACATCGGCCGTCCGCCGGCTGCGGGAGCGACGGGCGGCGAGCGCTGCGATGTCCGTCGCGTGGTAGAGGCTCCGCCGCGGATTGTCAGGGTCCTGGCGCACTCGGACCGGATTGCGGCTGACGTAGGCATAAAGGGTCTGCGGCCGCACCCCGAGCCGCTCGCAAGCGTCCTCGGCGCCGATCCACTCACGCTCGGGCATGTCGCCTTCTCACCTTTGGCCCGGCCGAAACGACCCCGGCGAACTTAAACGCCCTGACCCCTCAAGGTCAGCCACCGGACCAATCTGGCGCAAAGCGCAGCATCGTGACATCCCCATCCGGCGCCGCCCCCAAGACTGGACGCATACGCATGCCGACGCGCAACTCTTCCGGCGAGGCCTCCACGATCTCTGTGGTCAGACGCGGTCCCTCGTCGAGCTCCACCACGCCGAGCAGCTGAGGCGTGGAAGCCTTCCAGGCGGGAGCCGTGGGATATCGAGCGATGGCGAAGGTGTAGAGAATTCCTCCGCCGCTCACTTCGCGCCATTCCAGGTCGTCGGCTAGCGTGCCTGGCGCCAAGACTCGCGGATAGAACACCCACTTCTGGCTTGAGGGGGAAAACTGCAGGAGGATTTTGCCCTGCTTCAAGCCATCCCAGAACGGCAGCGCCGTCGGGGTTGGAAGGATCGATGGTTTCTGCGGGCGGCTATCCAAGGCCTAGTCCCCCTGGAGGACAAGGGCGACCTGCTCGCCCATGACACCGCCATTGCCCGTGACGAATGCCCGGTGGCAGTCCTTGACCTGGTTGGCGCCTGCCCGCGCCTGAATCTGACGCGTCGCGTCGCAGACATGGGACATGCCCCCGGCGATCCCGGCCTGACCGAAGGACAGTTGTCCGCCATGAGGATTGCAGGGGAACTCGCCACGGAAGCTGAGGTCATGGTCGCGCACAAAGGCCATGCCCTGTCCGCGGCCGCAAAATCCCGCGTCCTCCAGGGAGGTGACGACCGTGATGGTGTAGCAGTCGTAGATTGAAACCATGTCGATATCTGCGTGCGCGACCTGCGCCATTTGAAGCGCCGAGCTGGCCGCCACCGCCATCGGCGTACGCAGCATGTCTTCCGCATAGGTCGGGGTCTTGAACGCCAGATGCTCGCCGAACCCACGAATCCAGACCGGGCGATGCCGGCAGGTCCGCGCCACATCTGCACTCGCCACAACGACCGCCGCGCCCCCGTACATCGACATGACGATTTCCAGCATATGCAAAGGATCGGCGATCATGGGGCTGGCCAGGACATCGTCGATAGTGATCGGCTTGCCGTGGAAGAACGCCGCTGGATTGGCGCAGGCGCTGATCCGCTGATCGACCGCGATCTTGGCCATGGCGCGGGGATCATAGCCGTGCATGGCAGCGTATCTCTGGGCGATCATCGCATAGGACACGTTTTGAAAGACGTTCCCGTGCGGAATGTCGAACTCCGCCTGGGGGGAACCGTAGGCCCCGGCGAATGATCCGTAGTGCGTGGTGTCCTGTGGCACCGGACGAAGGGACGGCGGTCCGGGGGATGCGGGTAAAGCGCAAACCACGACATCGCAAAGTCCCAGTTCGATCGCGGCCGCCGCGCGCCACACCATCGCCCCGGCGCTGGCGCCGCCAAGATCCACATACTCTGCGAAATTGACCGGCAGGCCGAGATATTCCGAGATGGTCGCGGGGGCGAAGATGCTCACTTCCGCTAGCTTACTGGTCACCAGACCATTGACCTGCTCGGCGGCGAGGCCGGCGTCGTTCAACGCTTCGCGGGCTAGCTGCGCCCACTGCTCGATGGAGAATAGGGATAGAGCGGTCGGGTCGCGGGTGGGCCGCCATTCGGCCACGCCGACGATCGCCGCCTCGCCTTTGAGGCCGCGCTTCACAACGCCACATCCCGCCGAGGCAAGGCGACCGAAATCAGGGCAGAGCCGAGAACCTCGCCCTGCGCGTTGGTTTCTTCAACCTCCACTTCGACGATCCCCTTGCCGCCCTGAAGTCGCTTTGCGCTGACAGTTCCCTGGAAGCGCAGTTCATCACCCGGGAAGGCGGGGCGTCTGTGCCGCATGGCGTAGCCTGCCATCATGGCGTCCGGACCAGCCCAGTCCGTCACGGAGCGGGCGGCGAGTGCGCCATGCAAGGGCCCATGCACCACGATATCCCTCAGCCCCTCCTCCTGGACCGCCCAGGTCTGGTCGTAGTGGATCCGATGGGCGTTGTTGGTCGCGGCGCTGAATAGAAAGAGCTGCGTGCGCCCCACCGTGGTCGAAAGGACCGGCAGGAGGTCGCCGACTTCGACATCGTCGTAGCAAGGAGTTTGTTCGCCCATGCTCAGCCTCCTGCCTGCAGCGGCAAGGCCAACAAGGAGTTGATATTCACCGCCACCAGTTCCTCGGGCAGCCTTCGATAGGTCGTCACCCAGGTGATCGCGACAAATGGGCCGGACCGACCTGCCTTCTCTTCAAGATCGACCAGCTCGCGCCGCCAGTGAATGACGTCACCGGCATAGGCGGGCGCATGGAAATTCCACTCTTCCGAGCCGGCCATTCGGCGAGGCGGAAGGGGCATCGCGTGATCCATGCTGTTGGGGATGCCATCGGGCCGGAGCTTGGCGGGGTCCGAAACGCTCATCAGCCTGGTCGAGAGAAAGAGTGGCGGCATCAAGACATCGGGATGCCCATGCGCTCGCGCGAAGTCAGCGTCGAAATAAAGGGGATTGAGGTCGCCGGCCGCCGCCGCCCACCGCTGGAAGTCGCGCGCGATGATGTCCACCGAGCCGCTCTCCGAGGCGCCGATCATGGCGAGCGCCTCGGGCGTAAGTAGGGATGCAGTCATCGGTCGGCCGGTGTCTCGCGGTTTTGCATGGGAACGGGCTCCTGATCAGCCGACCAACGACATGGCGCGTTCCAGGCGTCGCGACTGAACCGCCGCGGGTCCGCCGAGCAATTCGCTCGCCTTTGCCCGTTCGGACCACAGGTGCAGGTCAAACTCACGCATGTAGCCCATGCCGCCATGCAATTGATGAGCCGTCAGCGTGGCGAACTTGTAAGCCTCCCCGCACCTTTGCTTCGCAAGCGCGACTTCCCGTTCGGCCAAGCGTCCCTGAGAGGTCAGCCACGCGGCCTGATAGGCCGCCAGGCGAGCGCCCTCGATCGCGATATGCATGTTGGCCACATGGTGCTGGACGGCCTGGAAACTCGCCAGCGGTCGGTCGAACTGCGTGCGGCCGATGACATACTCAACGGTCCGGTCGAGGACCGCTTGAGCGCCGCCGATCATTTCCATGGCCTGGAGCGCAGTCATGGCGTTGCTGAATGCGTGGAGTTCACCCGACAGGCGTTCGGCCGGCTCGACGTAAATAAGGCGCGCCGGATCAACGGCGACGCCATCGAAGGTCATGACGCATTGGACGTCGCGGCCAAAGGTCTGCATGCGCTCGATGCGGCAATCAGGATGATCGCCATCCACGATGCAGACCAGCGTGGTCGGAGGTTCTGCGGCGTCCACTTGAGCAGAGATCACAACGGCGGATGCAAGGTCGGCGTTTGCAACGAACTCAAGCGCCCCGCTCAGCCGCCAACCGCCATCTTCGTAGCGTGCAATAAGACGCGGCGAGACGTCCGAGGCGTCAGAAGGGTTGGACAAGGCCACGCTGCCGACCATCGCGCCGGCCGCTACGCCGGGCAACCACTGCTGCTTCTGCGCGGCCGAACCGAACCGGTGCAGCGCCTGACCGA
>JAEXKM010000432.1 GCA_023445705.1 Pseudomonadota bacterium | reverse complement strand
GTCATCGTCTCTTCCGCGGCGAGCGCGAAGATGTCGCTGACCGCCTCGCGCAGGATGTCCCGCGACACCCCGAACCGCTGAAGAATCAGCCGGCGCGCGTCCGGATCGGCCCACCAGAACAACACATAGGCATGGGCCGGACGCAGTTCGGGCCGGCGCAGCAGTTCGCGTGTCAGGCGACGGTCGCCGCGGGCCAGCGCCACCACCGCCTCGATGCCTGCATTTGAGAAGCGCGCCTCGGCGTTCTTGAGCAGGCAGTTCAGGACCAGCACCTCTCCGAACTCGATCAGCCCGTCGCAGACGACCTCGCTCACGCTGCGGCGCAGCGCAATCAGCCGGCGGTGCTCCAGCCTGCCCGATCGCGCGCAATCCAGGAGATCGGCGTCAGACAGGGCCGAGGCGTTGGTCAGCAGTTCCTCGGCCACCTCGACGTCATCGCGCAGCAGCAGCCGGACCAGGGTCGCCGGAATCTCCGACAGGCCGGCCAGGCGGCGCGCCACCTTCCGTCGCTCGGCGAGTTCGGCCTCGCCCAGCATGTCGACCAGCAGGTCTGCGGTCATCGCCCGCTCGAAGGCGTTGATCCGCGATCCAGGCAGGCTGACGACATCGGCCAGACGCTTGAGAAGCGCCGCCCGGGTGCGCGACGGCGGCGCGCCTAGCTCTGACGTCGGCATGTTCATGGCAGGCCCAGGCGAATACCTGCCATGAAGCAACCATATCGCCCTTAATCAGCCGTTCACTTGAAGCTCGGCGCGCTCCAGTGCTCCCAGATGTCCGGCAGGTCGCTGGACACCTTGTTCGGGAAGGCCGGCGGCCGCTTCTCGAGGAACGAAGTCACGCCTTCGCGCGCATCGCCCATCTTGCCACGGACTTGGATGCCGCGGCTGTCGGCCCGGTGCGCCTCCATCGGATGCGCCGCGCCGGCCATCCGCCAGATCAGTTGGCGCGTAATCGCGATCGAAACCGGCGCGGTGTTCTCGACGATCTCCCGCGCCAGGGCCCGGGCCGCCGGAAGCAGTTCGTCGGGCGCGTGCAGCGAACGGACAAGCCCCTTCTCGTGCGCCTCCTGGGCCGAGAACACCCGGCCGGTGTAGCACCACTCCAGCGCCGTCTGCGGGCCGACCAGCCTCGGCAGGAACCAGGACGAGGCCGCCTCCGGATTCAATCCACGCCGGGCGAAGACCAGTCCGAACCGCGCCTCGGTCGAGGCCAGGCGGATGTCCATCGGCAACTGCATGGTGACGCCGACGCCGACCGCCGGCCCGTTCACCGCCGCAATGACCGGCTTGAGGCTGTCGAAGATGCGCAAGGACACCAGTCCGCCGCCGTCCCGCTGCACGCCCTCGTGCTGGCGGGCGGCCAGATCCTCGCCGCCGCGGGCGTCGTAGTTGAACGTCTCGGCGCCCGACGAGAGGTCGGCGCCGGCGCAGAACCCACGTCCCGCGCCGGTGACGATGACGGCCTTCACGGCGTCGTCGGCGTCCGTCGCATCGAAGGCCGCGATCATGTCCTTCATCATCTGGGTGTTGAAGGCGTTGAGCTTGTCCGGGCGGTTGAGGGTGATCGTCGCCACCCCATCCTCGACCTCGTATTTGAGGGTCTCGAAGCTCTGATCGGCCATGTCGTTCTCCCTTGTTTCGATGCAGTCGGCCCCGCTTGACGGACGGTCCGTCAAGGGCCGCATACTCGACTTAACAACGATAACCAGGGAGGACGGCCCACACGTCTAGGCGTGCGTGGAGGCCGGCCGAAGGAGCGTAAATGCACCCGAGAGACCACGCGCAGACCCATCCCGACCGCCCGGCCTATATCATGACCGGCACTGGCGAGACGGTGACCTACAAGCAACTCGACGAACGTTCGAACCAGGGCGCGCAGCTCTTTCGGTCTCTGGGACTGAAGACCGGCGATGTGATCGCCATCCTGCTGGAAAACCATCCTCGCTTCTTCGAGATCGCCTGGGCGGCCCAGCGCGCCGGCCTCTACTACGCCTGCATCTCGTCGAAGCTGACCGCCGGCGAGATCGACTACATCATGAAGGATTGCGAAGCGAAGGTGCTCATCACCTCGACCGGCGTCGGGCCCGTCGTGGACGAGCTGCCCGCGCTGCTGCCCGGCGTGAAGCTGTTCATGGTCGGGCAGGCCCGCCCGCCCTACGAGAGCTTCGAGGCCGCCCGCAAGCCGCAGCCCAAGACCCCGATCGCCGACGAAAGCAGCGGCTCGGACATGCTCTATTCCTCCGGCACCACCGGCCGGCCGAAGGGCATCAAGCCGCCGCTGACCGGCGCGCCCATCGACGCCCCGAACCCCCTGGCGATGATGGCCCAGGGGCTGTTCGGCTTCCAGAACGACAGCGTCTACATCTCGCCGGCCCCGCTCTATCACGCCGCGCCGCTGCGCTGGTGCATGAGCGTCCATCGCCTCGGCGGCACCGTGATCGTCATGGAGAAGTTCGATCCGGAGCAGGCCCTGGCCCTGATCGAGAAGTACAAGGTGGACGTGGGCCAGTTCGTGCCCACCCACTTCATCCGGATGCTCAAGCTGCCGCCGGAAATCCGCGCCAAGTACGATGTCTCCTCGATGCGCTCGGCCGTCCACGCCGCTGCGCCCTGCCCCATCCCCGTGAAGGAGCAGATGATCGAGTGGTGGGGACCGGTGATCCACGAGTACTACGCCGGCAGCGAGGGCAACGGCTTCTGCTACATCGGCCCGCAGGAATGGCTGACCCACAAGGGCTCGGTCGGGCGCGCGGCCACCGCCGAACTGCGCATCTGCGGCGAGGACGGCGAGGCCCTGCCCCCGCGCGCCGAAGGCGTGGTCTATTTCGCCAACGGCTCGCCGCTGACCTATCACAACGCGCCCGAGAAGATCGCCGAGAACACCAACAAGTACGGCTGGACGACCCTGGGCGACGTGGGCTGGGTCGATGAGGAAGGCTACCTCTACCTGACCGACCGCAAGAGCTTCATGATCATCTCCGGCGGAGTGAACATCTATCCGCAGGAGATCGAGAACCTGCTGGTCACCCATCCCAAGGTCGCCGACGCCGCAGTCGTCGGCGCGCCGGACGAGGAGATGGGCGAAAAGGTCGTGGCGGTCATCCAGCCCATGGAGTGGGGCGCGGCCGGCGAAGACCTCAAGGCCGAGCTCGCCGCCTACTGCCGCGCCAACCTCAGCCACGTGAAGTCGCCGCGCATGATCGAGTTCATGGAAGAGCTGCCCCGCCACCCGACCGGCAAGCTCTACAAGCGCCTCATCCGCGACGCCTATTGGGGCAAGGAAGGCTCGCGTATCGTCTGAGCCAGCCGCAACCGGAAGGTCGCTCCGCCGCCCGGCGTCGCTTCGACGCCGATCGAGCCACCGTGGGCGGCGGCCGCCTCTTTCACGATGGTCAGGCCCAGCCCCGCTCCCGGGTGCCGTTCGTCCCGCCGCCAGAACGGATCGAAGATGCTCGCACGGTCGATCTCACTGACGCCGGCGCCATGATCGACCACCCGGATCTCGGCCGGCGAAGCGACCAGGATCTCGACCGCGCCGCCTGACGGCTCGGCCCGGATCGCGTTCTGCACCAGGTTCAGCAAGGCGCTCTCCAGCACCAGCCTTTCGCCGCGGATGACCAGCC
>JAEXKM010000092.1 GCA_023445705.1 Pseudomonadota bacterium | reverse complement strand
CGTGAAAGACCGTCGAAATTGGCGACGAGGCTGGCCTTCTCCAAGCGGTCCTCCCCCAGGGCGAACGCGTCGCCGGCGAGCTCCAGGCGGGCCGTCACCCTGCCCTCGTCGGCGCCCTTCTTCAGATCGGGATAGGGGCCCTGCAGCGAGAGCCGCAACATCGCGCCGCGAACGCTGGCCTGGCCGGCGCGAAGGTCGGCGATTGGGGCGGTGAGCAGGACGTCGGTCCTGCCTCGGGTCGTGGCAAGACGCAATCGGGCCTCGCCGAGCCCGGCTTCCAGGCCCTCGCCGCGTAGGCGCGCCGGGTCGAGGCGGGCGTCCAGCGCCATCAGCTTGCCGCGCTCGAGCCGGCCGTCGCCGGAGAGCTTCACGGCGCCGTAATCGGTGGCGAGGTTCAGGACGCCGCCATGCACCTCCACCCGCGGCTGCGGCGCCTCGGGTTGCGGCGGGCGCTTGGTGAATTCATCGATCAGCGGGTCCAGGGCGCCCAGGCTGAGCTCGCCGCCCTTGAACGCCGCCTTCAGCACTGGCCGATAGAGCCTGACCGAGATCACCCGCACCCCGAGCGGTTCGCCGCGCCAGAAGCCGGTGAAGCCGTAGCGGACCTCGACGCGGGAAACCGAGATGTCAGGATCGTTCGGCGCGCCGGCCCGCACCCGAGCGGTGAAGCCGCCGAACTCGAACTCCCGGAAGTCCACCTCGGCCGGGATGCCCCGCGCCTCCAGCCAGCCGATCAGCACTTCGCGCGCGATCGCCCTGCGCGTCAGGTAGACGGCCGTACCGGCCGCGAAACTGACGATGATCAGGGCGGCCACGGCGGTTTGGGCCCGCCGCCTGCGACGCGCCGGCCTCGATGGCGGCTTAGGTTCCGACTCGCTCAAACGCCACGCCCGCTGTTCTTGAGCAGGTCATAACGCAGAATGGGCGAAAGCGTGGCCTTCGCCGCAAAGTTTACAGCCCGCCGGTGCTGGCCAAGGCGACGCCGCCATCGACGGCGATAGTCTCGCCCACGACATAGTCACCGGCGCGGCTCGCCAGGTAGATGGCCGCCGCCGCCATGTCCTCGTCCCGGCCGATGCGGCGCGAGGGGATGCGCTTGGCGATTTCGTCGCCCTGATCGCGGGCCACGCGGTTCATTTCCGAGGCGAAGGCGCCAGGTGCGATGCCGGTGACGTTGATCGAGTCGTTGATCAGTTGGGCGGCCACGCGGCGGGTCAGGTAGATCAGGCCGGCTTTGGAGGCGTGATAGGAATAGGTTTCCTGCGGATTGAGGCGGATGCCGTCGATCGAGCAGATGTTGATGACCTTGGCGGGCTGTTCGCGGCTGGCCGCCGCCTTCAGCGCCCCGTGCAGGGCCTGGGTCAGGAAGAACGGCGACTTGAGGTTCAGGTCCAGCACCTTGTCCCAGCCGTTCTCGGGAAACTCGTCGAAGGGCGCGCCCCAGGCCGCCCCGGCGTTGTTCACCAGGATGTCGAGCTTGGGTTCCTTGGCCGTCAGGCGCTCGGCCAGGGCCTGGCAACCTTCGACCGTGGAAACGTCCTGGGGCAGCGAGATGCAGCGCTCGCCCAGTTCGGCGGCGGTCTCGTCGCAGGCCGCCGGCTTGCGCGACGAGATGTAGACCCGCTCGGCGCCGGCGTCGATGAAGCCCTTGGCGATCATCTTGCCGATACCCCGAGAGCCGCCGGTGACGAGCGCCACGCGACCTTCGAGCGAGAACAATCCCTGGGCCATGCCTGTATCCTCTGAATGGGTTCGAAAGGCGTCATAGACCGCCGTTCGGCGCGCGCAAACCCAACGGATTTTTGACTCGCGCGCGCCCGGCGGGGCCTATAAACAACCGTTTGAATCCAGGGCGGCCAAGGCACGAGCCACCCACTTCCATCAATCGAGGATGCGCTCCACATGGCCGAGATCAATTCGGTGACCGATCTGACGCTCGACGGCGACGTCGCGGTGATCACGCTCAATTCCCCGCCCGTGAACGCCCTGTCGGCGAAGGTTCGCGAGGGTCTGTTCGAAGCGTTCAAGGCGGCCAACGCCAACGACGCGGCCAAGGCCATCGTGCTCATCTGCGAAGGCCGCACCTTCATCGCCGGCGCCGACATCACCGAGTTCGGCGGCGCCATGGCCGGACCGGGCCTGCCCGAGGTGCAGGACCAGATCGAAGGTTCGCCCAAGCCCGTCGTCGCCGCGATCCACGGCACCGCCCTGGGCGGCGGCCTCGAGGTCGCCCTCTGCGCCCACTACCGGGTCGCGGTTCCGTCGGCCAAGCTCGGCCTGCCCGAAGTGGCCCTCGGCCTGCTGCCGGGCGCCGGCGGCACCCAGCGCCTGCCCCGCGTGGTCGGCCCCGAGCGCGCCCTGGAAATGATGACCAGCGGCCGTCACGTGCCCGCTAAGGAAGCCCTCGCCGGCGGCCTGGTCGACGAGCTGGTCGACGAAGGCAAGCTGAAGGAAGGCGCCGTCGCCTTCGCCCGCAAGGTGGTGGCCGAGGGCCGTCCGCTGCGCAAGATCCGCGACCAGAACGAGAAGGTCGAAGCCGCCCGCGGCAAGCCCGAGATCTTCGCCGACTTCCGCAAGGCCAACGCCCGCAAGTTCCGCGGCTTCCTGGCCCCGGAATACAACATCCGCTGCATCGAAGCGGCGGTGAACCAGCCCTTCGAGGACGGTCTGGCGACCGAGCGCAAGCTGTTCCTCGAACTGATGAGCGGTTCGCAATCGGCGGCCCAGCGCTACTCGTTCTTCGCCGAGCGCACCGCCCAGAAGATCCCGGACGTGCCGGACGACACCGCCCTGATCCCGATCAAGAAGGTCGGCATCATCGGCGCCGGCACCATGGGCGGCGGCATCGCCATGAACTTCGCCAACGCCGGCATCCCGGTGGTGATCGTCGAAGTGAAGCAGGACGCCCTTGACCGCGGCCTGGCCACCATCCGCAAGAACTACGAACGCACCGCCTCGCGCGGCGGCATCACCGCCGAACAGGTCGAGCAACGCACCGGCCTGATCACCGGCTCGCTGTCGATGGAAGACAGCTTCAAGGACGTCGACCTGGTGATCGAAGCCGTCTTCGAGCGGATGGACATCAAGAAGGACATCTTCACCAAGCTCGACGCCATCTGCAAACCCGGCGCGATCCTGGCGACCAACACCTCGGGCCTGGACATCGACGAGATCGCCTCGGTGACCAAGCGTCCTGAAAGCGTCATCGGCCTGCACTTCTTCTCGCCGGCCAACGTGATGAAGCTGCTGGAAATCGTCCGCGCCGATCACACCTCCAAGGAGGTGATCGCCACCTCGATGAAGCTGGCCAAGCAGATCGGCAAGGTCGCGGTCCTGGTCGGGGTCTGCCCCGGCTTTGTCGGCAACCGCATCCTCGGCGCGCGCCAGCGCGAAGCCCAGAAGCTGGTGCTGGAAGGCGCGATGCCCTGGGACATCGACCGCGTCCTCTATGACTTCGGCTTCCCCATGGGTCCGTTCGCCATGAGCGACCTGGCCGGCCTGGACATCGGCTGGGTGAAGGAAAAGTCGAAGGGCGAGAGCATCCGCGACGTGCTCTGCGAGGCCGATCGCCGTGGCCAGAAGACCGGCGCCGGCTACTACGACTATGACGAAAACCGCGTCGCCAAGCCGAGCCCGTTCACCGAGAAGGTGATCAACGACTTCATCGTGAAGTCGGGCGCCAATCCGCGGAAGATCGACGACCAGGAGATCCTGGAGCGCTGCATCTATCCGATGATCAACGAGGGCGCGAAGATCCTCGAAGAAGGCAAGGCCATTCGCGCCTCCGACATCGATGTCGTCTGGCAGAACGGCTACGGCTGGCCGGTCTATCGCGGCGGCCCGATGTGGTACGGCGATCAGGTCGGCCCTGAGAAGGTTCTCGCCAAGATGAAGGAATTCCAGGCGAAGATGGGCGACCAGTTCAAGCCCGCCGCGCTCCTGGAAAAGCTCGTCGCCGAAAACAAGAAGTTCGCCGACCTCTAAGCGAACCATAGACCTCCCCGCCCCGGCGTTCGCGCCGGGGCAAAGAGCAGGACTTCGCTCCTCCCACTTTTTAGGACCTCTCCAATGCGTGAAGCCGTAATCGTCTCCACAGCCCGCACCCCGATCGGCAAGGCCTATCGCGGCGCCTTCAACAACACCTATGGCGCGACCCTGGCCGGCCACTCGATCGCCGCCGTCGTCGAGCGCGCGGGCATCGATCCCGCCGAGGTGGACGACGTGGTCTTCGGCTGCGCGCTCGAGCAAGGCACCACGGGCAACAACATCGCTCGCCAGGCCCTGCTGCGCGCCGGCCTGCCGAACACCGTCTCGGGCATGACCATGGACCGTCAGTGCTCGTCGGGCCTGATGGGCATCGCCACCGCTGCGAAGTACATCATCAACGACGGCGCCCCGATCGCGATCGGCGGCGGCGTGGAGTCCATCTCGCTCGTCCAGAACGACAAGATGAACCGCTTCATGACGTCCGATCCCTGGCTGACCAAGAACGTGCCGGAGATCCACACCTCGATGATCGAGACCGCCGAGATCGTCGCCGAGCGCTATGGCGTCAGCCGCGAAGCCCAGGACGAGTACGCTCTGCAATCGCAGCAGCGCACGGCCCTGGCCCAGTCGGAAGGCCGCCTGACCGCCGAGATCGCCCCGATCACCACCATCATGAAGGTCGTGGTGAACAAGGAAACCGGCGAGCTGGCCGACAAGGAAATCACCATCAGCATGGACGAGGGCAATCGCCCGCAGACCACGCTGGCCGACCTGCAGAAGCTGAACCCGGTCTTCAAGGGCGGCCGCTACGTGCCGGAAGGCAAGTTCGTCACCGCCGGCAACGCCAGCCAGCTCTCCGACGGTTCGGCCGCGGTGCTGATGATGGAACGCAAGGAAGCCGAAAAGCGCGGCCTCACCCCGCTCGGCGCCTACCGCGGCATGGCCGTGGCCGGCTGCGGCCCGGAAGAAATGGGCATCGGCCCGGTGTTCGCGATCCCGAAGCTGCTCGAGCGCGCTGGTCTGACCATCGACGACATCGACATGTGGGAGCTGAACGAAG
>JAEXKM010000190.1 GCA_023445705.1 Pseudomonadota bacterium | reverse complement strand
CGCCGCGCCCACGCCGAGCGCCGTCAGGACGACGAGAACGATCGACAGCCACTTCAGGATCGCCCAGCCGAGCTTGCCTTTCTGTGGTTTACGCGGCAGGTCCGCGCGGAACGGCTCGTCCGAGAGTCTGATCTCGGGCGTACGCCCAGGCTGCAGGCCCTCGGGCTTCTCGGTAGGGGCGGAGTCGTTGTGGTCGTCGGTCACGGGTAAACTGGGGCGGCGAAGTTCGGTTTGTGTAGGGCGCCTGTAAGATGGCTTCGAGGCCTTTCTGGGAAACCAAGTCGCTCGAGCAGATGACTGTCCCCGAGTGGGAGAGCCTCTGCGACGGGTGTGGGCTGTGCTGCCTGATCCGCTTCGAGGACGAAGACACCGGCGAAATCTTCCCGACGCGCGTGCATTGCCGGTTGTTCGACTCCCAGGCCTGCGCCTGCACGAACTATCCCGAGCGCAAGCGTTACGTGCCAGATTGCATCAAGCTTACGCCGCACAATATCGAGACGCTGCAGTGGATGCCGTTGAGCTGCGCCTATCGCCGCATCCACGAGGGACGCGGATTGGCCGATTGGCATCCCCTGGTGTCGGGCGATCCGGAGAGCGTCCACGAGGCCGGCGTGTCGATCCGTGGCGAGACCTTCAGCGAGGACGAGCTCGCCGATCCGGAAGACGCTGTCCAATACGCCGCCTGGGACTTGCTCGAAGAACGTGGCCGCGACTAGGCTGATGCGCTGTGTGTGATAAAATTGTCACAATACCGCTTGCGCGTTCGGGCAAACGGCCTAATTGAGTGACCTGAGTTTTTCCACAAGCTTTCGAGAGGTTTGTTCTTTGGCGCGCGATCCCTACCAGGAGCTTGGCGTCTCTCGCGGCGCGAGCGCCGACGAGATCCGCAAGGCGTTTCGCAAGCTCGCCAAGCAGCATCACCCGGACACCAATCCCGGAGACAAGGCGGCCGAAGAGCGCTTCAAGCAGGTCAGCGCCGCCTTCGACATCATCGGCGACGCCCAGAAGCGCAAGAAATTCGACGCCGGTGAGATCGACGCCGACGGGCGCGAGACCATGCGCGGCTTCGGTGGGGGCGGGCCGTTCGGCGGCGGTCAGGGCGGCTGGAACGGTGGCGCGGGCGGCGGCCGTTATGCCGAGGAGATGGAAGGCGCGGACCTCAGCGATCTCTTCGGTGAGATCCTGGGCCGGCGGGGCGGCGGATTTGGCGGCTTCTCCCAGCGCGGATCGGACGTCCGGGCCAAGCTCGAGATCGATCTCGAGGAAGCCATCCACGGCGGCAAGAAGCGCATCGCGTTCTCCGACGGCCGCACGATCGACGTGACCATTCCCAAGGGCGCGGAAGAGGGGCAGACCCTTCGTCTGAAGGGCCAGGGCTCTCCGGGGCGCGGTGGTCCGGGGGACGCGTTCATCGAACTCATCATTCGCCCGCATCCGCTCTATCGGCGGGAAGGGACGGCGCTGGTCATGGACCTGCCGGTCTCGATTCCCGATGCGGTGCTCGGCGGCAAGGTCGAGGCGCGAACGCCCGATGGGGTGGTGTCGCTGACGATTCCGAAGGGCGCGAACAGCGGCCAGTCGCTGCGCCTCAAGGGGCGCGGGCTGTCCGATAGCCGCGGCAAGCGCGGCGACCTGCTGGCCCGCATCGTGCTGATGCTGCCTGAAAAGGTGGATCAGGAGCTGGAAAGCTTCGCCGAGCGCTGGCGAAAAGAGCGTCCGTACACGCCCAAGAAGAAGTAAGCGCGGCCCGCCCTCGTGACAGGACGAGGTAGGAGCTTCATAAACCGCGTATTCAGCCTCGGTTCAGTGATCTGGGTCTAATGCTGCGGCCTATGAAACGCCTTCTTGTCATTGCCGCGCTGCTGGCGGCCGCTCCGGCGGCTCAGGCCCAGCCGTACCCGGACTATGGCCGTCCGTCCTATGGCGGCCGGGGCGACCAGGATGCGGCGCGCGCAGCCGTGCGCGGCGGCCGGCAGGTGCCGCTGCAACAGGTGATCGCCACCATCGCCGCCCGCACGCCGGGACGGCAGCTCAACACCACCCAGGGTGACGCCGGCGGGCGGCCTGCCTACTTCGTGCAATGGCAGACCAATGACGGCCGGGTGATCATCTTCGTGGTCGACGCCCAGACGGGCGCCATCATTTCCCGCCAGGGCGGCTAAGGAGTTCCATGCGTATCTTGTTGGTTGAGGACGATCCGGACCTGTCGCGCCAGCTCAAGTCGGCGCTCGCCGATGCTGGCTATGCGGTGGACCACGCCTCTGACGGCGAGGAAGCGCAGTTCCTGGGCGAGACCGAGCCTTACGATGCGGTGATCCTGGATCTCGGCTTGCCCAAGGTCGATGGGGTGTCGGTGCTGGAGCGCTGGCGGCGCGAGAACATGACCGTGCCGGTCCTGATCCTGACCGCACGCGGCGCCTGGAGCGAAAAGGTGGCCGGCTTCGACGCGGGGGCCGACGACTACCTGACCAAGCCGTTCCACACCGAGGAACTGCTGGCGCGTCTTCGCGCCCTGCTACGGCGTTCGGCCGGCCATGCCGCCCCGAGTCTGTCCCTGGGCGGCCTGCGGCTCGATCCCCGCGCGGCGCGGGCCAGTGTCAACGGCGAGCCATTGAGGCTGACGTCGCTCGAATACCGCCTGCTGCACTATCTGATGATGCATCAAGGCCGGGTGATCAGCCGGACGGAACTGGTGGAGCATCTCTACGACCAGGACTTCGACCGCGACTCCAACACCATCGAGGTGTTCATCGGCCGCCTGCGCAAGAAGATCGGCGCCGACCGTATCGAGACCGTCCGCGGCCTCGGCTATCGCCTGACGGCGCCGTCCGAGGAGCTGGGAGGCGAGGCGGCCAAGCCGTGAGCATGCCGGCCCTCGGCCAGCCCTCGCTCGTCCGGCGGCTGGTGATCCTCGCCGCGGGGTGGAGCCTCGCTGTGCTGCTAGTCTCGGCGCTGGTTCTGGCGCTGCTGTTCCAGCAGGCGGCGATCCGCCGGTTCGACCAGGGCCTCAACGAACTCATCGACAATCTCACCGCCGGGACGACCATCGCCGAGAAGGGCGAGGTCGTGGCGCCGGCCCTGACCGACCTGCGAGCCTTGCGGGCGTTTTCGGGCAAGTACTGGCAGATCGCCGAACCGACGCCCGATGGCCAGTTGAAGGTTCTGGTGCGCTCGCGCTCGCTGTGGGACAGCGAGCTCAAATGGCCCGGCGACATCGTCAAGCGGCTGAACGACCAGCCCGGGCAGCCGGTCTCCTACAATACCCCCGGCCCGCAGATCGATGAGCGGCTGCGCGCCATGGCCACCCAGGCCAAGCTGCCGGGACGCAGCGCGCCGGTCGTGTTCATGGCCGCCGAGGACCGCAGCCCGGTCGACCGGGACGTGCGCAGCTTCATCACCGCCACGGCGATCGCCTTTCTGCTGCTCGGCGTCGGCATGATCGCGGCGGTGGTCATCCAGGTCCGAGTAGGCCTGAATCCGCTCTTCGCCCTCCGGCGCGAGGTGGCGGCGGTGCGACGGGGCAAGGCCGAGCGGGTGGAGAGCGCCTATCCGAGCGAACTCGCCCCGCTCGCCGACGAACTCAACGCTCTGATGGCCCATAACCAGGAGGTCGTGGAGCGCCAGCGCACTCACGTGGGCAACTTGGCCCACGCTCTGAAGACGCCGTTGTCGGTGATGCTGACCGAGGCGCGCCAGACCGGCGGGCCGCTGGCCGAGGTCGTCGAAGGCCAGGCCGAAGCCATGCGCCAGCAGGTCGACCACCACCTTCGCCGGGCCCGCGCCGCGGCGCGGATGCAGGGCTCAGGCGAACGGACCTCCGTGGCCGAGGTGCTGGACGAACTGGCCCGTGCGCTGGAACGGATATTCCAGGACAAGGGCGTAGAGATCGATTGGGACGCGCCCGACGACCTCTATTTCCAGGGCGAGCGAAAGGACCTGCTGGAGCTGGCGGGCAACGCCATGGAGAACGCCGGAAAGTGGTGTGGGCGGCGGGTCCGGGTGCGGGCCAGCGCCCTGACCGGCGATCGCTTGCGGTTGACGGTCGAGGACGATGGCCCGGGCCTCACGCCCCAGCAACGCGAAGCCGTTGTCCGCCGGGGCGCGCGGCTGGACGAGAGCGCGCCCGGTTCGGGTCTCGGGCTCTCCATCGTTGACGAACTCTCGCGCGCCTATGGCGGGACCCTGCGGCTGGGCGAGGCCCGGCTTGGCGGGCTGCTGGTCGAAATGGACCTGCCGCGCGCAGAGGCCTGATCATTCGCTCAGGCGCGCCTGAGCGCGCCAAGCGGAGCTTTGCGAAACCTTAACTGCGCCGTGGCAGGGTCGCTCCTTGCGCGGAGACGGCTTCGCGCCGGAGCCACTCCACCCATGGCCGGCCTGCCCGACGCCAAGATCGACATCGTCCGCAGTCTGGTGGCGGGCGCGCCTGACAAGGTCGTCAGCAGCCTGCGAAGCGCGCTGGCGACAGCGACGGGCGATACGCCGCTGAACGGCGTGCGGCGCCTGGTCGAGGCGGAGGTGGCCGAGCGGCGCCTTCGCAATGCGGCGCTCGAGCCGGTCGTTCCCCTGTTCCGAAACGCTGAGGCTGGCGAGTTGGCCTTCTCGCCGGCCGCCTTGCCGTTGCTGTGGCGGGGACTGCGCGCAGCAGCGCCGGACGAGGCACAGCGCGCGGCCAACCTTGTCGACGACTACGAACCCGGCGTGACGACGGCCGAGCCATTCGATGCGCTGACCGAGCGCCTGGCCGAGGAACTGGACGCCGCCGAGCATCCCGACATTCAGGCCGCAGTCCGAATCCTGGACGGCGCCCGCCCGGACGCTTCGCGCGAGCTGCGCGCGTGCCTGAGCATCGCGCCGATCGTGCGCCGGGCGACCATCAAGCTTCCCCAGTGGATCACCCGTACGACCCAGGAGCGGGCCACCGCTGCGCGGATCGCCTATCGCGACGCCTGCCGCGGCGGCGGCGATCTGGGGCCGCTCTTCTTCGAGATGCTGGCGGGGCAGTTGGCCGAGCCGTGGACGGTTCTGCGCATCGTTTCGGCGGTGATGGACCGCCCGGGCGAAAGCTATATGGCGGGCTCTGAACTCGCGCTGTTTGCGACGCGTCTCATGGATGCTGTTGATCTTCGGATCCGGACGGTGGCCTCTTTCCCGCTGAACGGCGGCGCGCAGGCCGGGGTCCAAGCCGCGCGGGCCGTAGAAATCCTGACGCTGCAGATCTCGGAACTCGAGAACAACATCGAACTGGCGCGCGATGGCGCATGGGGCGCCCGCATCCAGAAGCAGAAGCAGGTTTTCGCCACCACGGTCGAGGGACGGCTGCGCGAGGCGCCGAAGCTGCTCAACGCCGCGCTTCCAAGCCAGAAGGTGCGTCTGGCC
>JAEXKM010000174.1 GCA_023445705.1 Pseudomonadota bacterium | reverse complement strand
GGTCCGGCGCGCAGCGCTCCGGAGGCCGAGGAGCACCTTGCCCTCCTTCATCAGGAGGGCGCAGGCATAGTCGCCATGGCGCAAGGAGCGGGTCCTAGAGCACGATGCGATCAGACGGAGTCGTCTGATCGTTGAATCGTGCTCTAGATTCAAAGGCTTGAGCGCGTTCTGGTCGCAAAACCGGTTTCCACTTTTGCGGAACGCGCTCTAGACCCGCAGGGGCATCAGGACGTACTGGACGTCGGCGTCGACCGGATCGAGCACCAGGGCCGGATCGTTCGGTCCGCCGAAGCGGAACTCGGCGACCTCACTGGCGATCTGGTCGGTCACGTCCAGCAGATAGCGGGCGTTGAACGACAGCTCGAAGGCCTCGCCGTCGTATTCGACTTCGAGCTCTTCGACCGCCTGGCCGGCTTCCATGTTGCGCACGGTCAGGATGATTCGGCCCGGCTCGATGGCCATGCGGACCGAACGGCTCTTTTCGGCCGAGATGGTCGCGACGCGGTCGACGGCCTGGGCGAACAGCTTGTTGTCCACCAGCATGATCCGGTCGTTCCCCTTGGGGATGACGCGGCTGTAGTCCGGGAACGAGCCGTCGATGACCTTGGAGGTCAGGGCCGCGCCGTTGAAGTCGAGGCGGATTTTCTGCGGGCTGACCTGCAGGTCGACGCTTTCGCCGGCGTCGTCGAGCAGGCGGCGGGCTTCGCCGATGGTCTTGCGCGGGACGATGACGCCAGGAGCGCCGGCCGAGCCCTCCGGCGCGACCATCTCGGCCAGGGCCAGGCGGTGGCCGTCGGTCGCCACGGCGCGCAGCTTCTGGACGCCGCCTTCGACCACCGTGTGGAGGTAAAGGCCGTTCAGGTAGTAGCGCGTCTCTTCGGTGGAGATCGCGAACCGGGTCTTGTCGATCAGGCGGATCAGGTCGTTGACGTCCACCGCGACGCGGCTGGAGAGACCGTCGGAGGACATGACCGGGAAGTCGCCGGCCGGCAGCACCGGCAGGTTGAAGCGCGAGCGGCCCGCAGCCACGGTCAGGCGTGGATCCTCGCCCGTGAAGGACAACGAGACGTCGGCGCCTTCGGGCAGCTTGCGAACGATCTCGTAGAGCGTGTGGGCCGGCGCGGTGATCTGGCCCGGCTGGTCGACCTGGGCCAGGGCCTCGTCGATGATCTCCATGTCGAGGTCGGTGGCCGAGAAGGTCAGCCGGTCGCGATCAGCCGAGAGCAGGACGTTCGACAGGATCGGGATCGTATTGCGCCGTTCCACCGCGCTCTGCACATGCCCCAGCGCCTTCATCAGCGCCGCCCGTTCGATCGTCAGCTTCATTGTTCACCGAATCTCCAGACGCCGGCGCCACCGCGCGCCGCCGCCCCCTACGCTGGAGGGACTTGGGACATTAGCGGAAATGCAGCGCTGTTAAAGGGGCTGCAACCATCCAGGCTGGGGATGGCCGCCAAACCGGTCAGGCGTTGGAGATGTCGAAGCGCACGGAAGACCGTCCGAAGTCGAGGGCGACGGTCTCGAACTGGGTCAGCAGGTCGATGCCGAGCATGATGGTCGGGGTGTCGTGCAGGTCCCACAGCTTGAAGACCGCCATGTCGGTGAAGACCACCGGCACGTTGCCCAGGTTCAGCCCGCCGATGCGGATGAAGGGCAGGTAGAGCTGGTCGCCGGTGAACTGTTCTCCGGCGATCGACATCAGCACGACCTTCTGGGCCATGGAGTTGGCGGTGCGATCGGTCTGCTCGATGATCCGGCGCAGGGCCTGGTTGCCGATCGAGAATTGCGAGCCCGAATCGATCATCGCACTGATTTTACGGCCATTCAGGTCCGCATCGACGATGGTGAGCTGGCCCGACTTGCGCCGCGCGGGCACCACGACGCGGCCCTTTCGAGCGTCATCGCCGCGCGAGCGGGTGATCTCCAGGGTCGAGCCGGCGAAGCCCATCACCAGGCGCTGACCCTTCAACCAGTCGACCCCCAACAACCCGTCGATATCGAAGCCGGTCATCGGCAAGACCGGCGCGGCCACGCGCCGTCGGGTGCGGGTCGAGATCTCCAGCTTGTCGATGATCACGCTCTGGCGGACGCGCTTGCCGACGACGGTGTTCACCTCGACCTGGCGCCCGAGGGGTAGTTCGAGGCTGCGGGCCAGGTCCTGCGAGACGCAGGAAACATTGGCCCCGGTGTCGACCATGAAGCGATAGGGACCCTGGCCGTTGATCGTCACCGGCGCGGTGATGTGCTCGTACATCTCGCGCTTGAAAGCGATGGAAGCCGGGCTCTCATCGTCAGGTTCCGTGACGAGAGCTTCAGGAACCTGCCCGAAGGCCAAGTTCGGAGCCGTGGCCAGGAGGCCTCCGGCGGCGGCCAACCTGCCCAGTGCGAGGCGGCGAGTCTGCGACCCGACCAACACTTTTCGCTCCCTTATTTTGTATGGCCGAGCCTACGCCCCGGCTCGGATAACGTCAATATTTTGAGCGGCTTTTCCTCAGCCATACCAGCGGGTTGACTCGGTCGCGCCGATGCAACCAAGGTTAATCGGGGCGGGCCAGTGGCGTCGAACTACTCATCGAAAACCATCTGAGGACGGAGGGTGAAATGACCCTGTTCAGTTCTTCAGTTCGCGTGAGCGTCGCAGCCCTGCTGGGCGGCCTGGCCCTGACGGCCGCAAAGTCCGTATCGGCAGCCAATTATGAAGACACCGTCTTTATACCGACATCTACAATAGGCTGCGGATACTTCGTCAATGCGGTCTCGTGTTTCGGTTATGCCGGGTTCTCGGGCGGCCCCCGGGCGAGCAAGGCCGGGGACACCTACACCGCGCACTTACAGTTCGAGGACACGCTCAAGGTCCTCGGCTCGGCGACCTCCAGCGTCGTCATCGTCCAGGCGGTGGACCACACGGCGATCCTCGGCGGCGGCGGGCCGGGACCCTATGTCGCCAACGGCCAACTGGTCATGACCGGTTACAGCGGCCCGGCCGGCGCCTTCACCGAGACCACCGACCTCAATTCGAACTTCGGCTACGTCACCGCCGGCGGCTTCTGCTGCGGCATGGCCACGCCGGCGGACGGATTCTCGCTGACCGGGGCCGAGGTCTTCATCGAGACCCTGAGCGACGGGCCGCTCGACGTGATCGGCTACGTCGCCGGCTTCACCAGCGTGCTGCCAGCGACGCCTGAGGTGCTCTCCGACTTCCAGGGCGGCAGTCCGGATTCACCGGTGATCCTGCCCGAGGGCCTGACCGGGCAGATCAACGGCAATATCGGCGGGCAGTACGGCGCCGACCAGTTCTATGGCTTCACCTGGGGCGGGGGGATGTTCCAGACCAAGGCCTCGATCTTCGGCGCCGGGCCGAGCGATGCGTTCAGCTTTAAGCTGTTCAACCCTGCCGGCGACCTGATCGAGAATGTGTATATCGGCCCGAGCGGTTTCACCGGGCAGATCAAGGGCGTGCTGGAGGAGGGGCTCTACAAGATCGGGCTGACCGCCTGGAACCCGGACGACCCCGGCTTCACGATCGACTTCCTTACGCCCGTCGGCGTGGCTTCGGCCGTGCCGGAGCCGGGGGTGTGGGCGATGCTGGTCGCCGGGTTCGGGCTGATGGGCGCGGCCCTGCGGACGCGCCCGCGCCGGAAGGCTCAGGCCTTGGTGTCGACGGAGCCGCCGGCGTCGCCGTCGTTGGCCGCATAGGGATTCGCCGCCGGGGGCGATTCCGAGCCGGGCGTCCCGCCCGTGGAACCCTTGGCGGCCACCACCACCATGGCCGGACGGATCAGGCGGCCGAGCAGTTCGTAGCCGGGCTGCAGCACCTGGATGACGCCGCCGGCGGCGACCTCGGCCGAGGGCTGCTCCATCATCGCCTGGTGCTGGTGCGGGTCGAACTTCTCGCCCTTGGCCGGGTCGATCTTCTTCAGCCCGTTGTTCTCGAAGGCGGCCAGGAGCGACTTCTGGGTCATCTCCATGCCGACCACGAAGTTCTTTACGGCCGGATCGTCCACCGGCGCGGCTAGGGCGCGGTCGAGGGTGTCGGCGACGGCCAGCAGGTCGCGGCCGAACTTCTGGATGGCGAAGGCCCGGGCGTCGTTCGCCTCGCGCTCGGCGCGGCGCTTGCTGTTCTCGGCGTCGGCGGCCACCCGCAAGACCTGGTCCTTGAGCGCCTGGTTCTCCGCGCGCAGGGCGATGAGTTCGTCAGCCGCGGCGTCCGCGACTTCGTTGATCTCTTCGGCCGGCGTTTGATCGTCGGACATTTTCGTTCCTCTAAGCTTTCGTCACCTGGGAGAGCACCCGCGCGGTATAGTCCACCAACGGGATCACCCTGGCATAGTTTAGGCGCGCCGGACCGATCACGCCGATCGCTCCGAGCACCTTCTGTCGCCCCGTCATATAGGGCGCGGCGATCACGGCGGAACCCGAAAGCGAAAACAGCCGGGTTTCGGCGCCGATGAAGATGCGGACGCCCTGGGCTTCGCGGACGTCATCCAGCAAACCGATAAGCTGTTCCTTTTGTTCAAGATCGTCGAACAGCATGCGCACGCGCTCGAGGTCGTCCAGCGCCTCGCGGTCGCCCAGCAGGTTGGCCCGGCCCCGGACGATCAGGGCGCGGCT
>JAEXKM010000170.1 GCA_023445705.1 Pseudomonadota bacterium | reverse complement strand
GGCCGCGCCGGATCCGCCCTGCTCCTCGGCGCCCCACATCACCACCCGGATCGTCCGCCGAGGCCGCTCCGGCAATTCGGAGATCAGCTTGGCGGCGGCCGTGGTGATGCCGATGCCGGAGGCGTCGTCGATCGCACCGGTTCCCGCGTCCCAGGAATCGAGGTGGCCGCCGATGACGATGACCTCCTCGGGCTTCTCGCGCCCCTTGATCTCGCCCACGACGTTGTAGGCCGGGGCCTGGGCGCGGAATGTCGAAGCCATGGAGAGCTTGATCTTCACCGGCTTGCCGCGCGCGAACATGCGCTCCAGCAGCTCAGCGTCCGGCGGGGAAAGTGCGGCCATGGGGATGCCGGCGGCGGCGGCCCCGCCGCCGTGCGGCAGGCGCGTGTCGTCGGTAGAAATCGACCGGACCAGATAGGCGACGGCGCCTCGCTTGGCGGCCTCGGCGCCGCCCGAGCGGGCGCGCACGGCCCCGGCATAGCCGGCGATGTCTTGGGTGCGGCGCATCTTTTGGGTGACGACAACGATCTTGCCCTTCAGCGCGCCCTCGGGCTGCGCGAGCATTTCGTCCAGGCTTTTGAACAGCGCGACCTCGGCTTCCAACCCGCCCGCGGGCGTCGGCGCCGAACGCCCCAGGCCCAGGATCTGCAGCTTCTGCGGATAGGGCGCGACGACCTCGGCCGACTCTGCGCCGCGCAGCCAGGACTCGGTCTGGAACGTCTCCACGTGGACGTTTTCGAAGCCCAGCGCCGTGAGTTTGGCCACGCCCCAGTCCCGCGCCCGGTCCATTCCAGGCGAACCCTGCGGCCGCGCCCCGACCTCGGTCGTGAGCGACTCCGTCACATCCCAGGCGGTGCTGTCAGCCAGGGCCTTTTCGCTGAGCGACTTGGCGGTGGCGGCAAGGTCCGCGGCCTGTACGGCGGTGGACGCGAAGAGGGCGGCCGACGCCGCAAGCAGGACGATACGCATGTCCCGGCGGTGCCCGCGCCGCAGAGTCCTGTCAAGCGCCCGCTGATGCTGACAGCACGCTGGCGACAGAGGCGCCCGATGCTTGGGAGCCGACTGGAGAACGCCATGCCTATCGCGACTGCCCTCGACGACCTCCCCCGCCCGCCGTGCGCCCAGCTTCTGGGATGGCGCATCGTGGACGCTCGGCCAGCGGACGGATGGATTCGGATCGGGTTCGAGGCGCGCCCCGAGTTCTGCAATCCGGCCGGCTTCATCCAGGGCGGATTCCTCGCCGCCATGCTGGACGACACCATGGGCCCGGTTGTTTTCGCCCACACCGAGGGCGAGCTTTACACCGCGACCATCGACATGAACGTCCACTATCTCGCTCCGGCGCGGCCGGGCCAGATCTTCGGCGAGGCCCAGGTCGTGCAGTTGGGCAAAAGTGTCGGATTTGTGGACGCGCGACTTCTGGACAAGGATGGAATGTGGCTGGCGAAGGGCGCAGCAAGCGTCCGCTTAGTCCCTGCGGCGAAGGCGTTGAAGACGACGACAAGTCAGAGTGCGGCCTGACTCCACGATGAGCTCTCCTGACGCGGGAATACTTCCACCGATGACGATCACGACCTCTCTCAACAGAGTAATATCGACCAAAATCAACACTTCATAAATCTTTTGCGCTTGCGAATTTCGGATTACGCCGTTACGCCACCCTCAAGTTTCGCGTTCGCTCGGGGACGCGGGGAGGGCTAAAATGAATTTCGGGAAGAACGCGCGCGCGCTCGCGCTGGCGGCAGGTGTGGGCCTTGCGGCGACCGCGGCCGGAACCTCGGCCTCGGCCGGCGTCGTCACCATCAGCAACATCCAAGGCGTCTGGAGCCTGGCGACCCCCACGGGCTCTGTCAGCAACAGCAGCCCGACCTCGACGGTGAGCTGGGGCCAAGGAACCAAAGACGGCGGCTACAAGAAGAGCAGCTACAGCTTCACTTCGGCCACCTCGGGCTTCTCGGCCAATCTCGCCGATGGCGACGAGGGCGGTCCCTTCAAGCTTGGGACCTTCCAGCACAACAACTGGCCGGTCACCGGCACGACGCTTCAGAACGTGACCCTGACGGTCAGCGCCGTCGTCACGATCGACGGCAACGACATCGGCCTGCAGGACTTCGTCTATCAGTTCACCCACGTCGAAACCCCGAACGCGGGCTCCGGCCATCAAGGCAATTGCCAGTTTGGCGGCAAGTCGGGCGACGCCAACAACCCGTATGGCTGTTCGGACAAGGTGCTGGTGAACACCATCTCCTATAACAACAGCTTCGCCTACGGGAACGACCTCTACACCCTAGACATCGCCGGCTTCCTGGTGGGCGGCAACTTGACCAGCTCCTTCATCACCAAGGAGAGCGCCGTGGTGAGCGAGAAGTGCGGCAAGGACAAGAAGGGCAAGTGGAAGTACTGCGACGTCACCCACGCCTTCGACAACAAGGCCGACATCATGGCCAAGGTGACCATGATCACCCAACTCAGCTCGTCCGTGCCTGAACCTGGCACCTGGGCGATGATGATCATCGGCTTCGGCGGCGTCGGAACCATGATCCGCAGCTCGCGCCGCCGCACGGCTCTCGCGGCCTAAGAACCGCGCATCTTCTCCAGTCGCGCCGTCGGTCTTCGGACCGGCGGCGTTTTTCTATGGATCGACGAATTCGACCGTCCCGCCGTTCACCGAGACCACTGCGGCGGTCCCAAGCCCCAGGCGCTTCCAGAACGGCATGGGCTCGATGCCGAGCCGGTGCGAGAGCCAGAGGGTGATCACCCGTCCATGGGCGACCACGACCGGCGCATGATGCTCTGCGAGCTGCTCGATCACGGCCCCGAACCGGGAGCGCGCCGCTAAACCGGTCTCCTCCCCCAACACCAGATCCGCAGGCCGGGCGAACATCTGCGCCACCTGGGCCTCGAAGACCTCCTGCGTCACGAACGGGTTGTGATCGGCCTCCTGCTCACGCACGTCGCGCTCAGGCCAAGGCGTCAGGCCCAGCGCCTCGCCGATCGCGGCAGCGGTCGCGTGGGCCTTGGGTTCGGGGCTGCAAACCAGGTGATCCGGCTGAAAGGGCGCCAACTTCGCCGCCAGCCGCAGGGCGGCCTCCCGGCCTTCGACTGACAACATCCAGGTCGATCGCGGCCGGTCAGGCTCAATCTGAGGCAGGCCGTGCTTGACGAGGATCAGTCGGCGGCCGGCCGCCCCACCCGCTTGATCTCCCATTCCAGGTCCACCCCGAGTTTGGCTTTCACCTCGGCGCGCACCGCCTCGCCCAACCCTTCGAGGTCAGCGGCGGTCGCCTCGCCAGTATTGATCAGGAAGTTCGCATGCAGCGGCGAGAACATCGCCCCGCCAAACGGCTTTCCGCGCCAACCCGCCTCGTCGACCAGCTTCCACGAGGAATGGCCGGGGGGATTTTTGAACGTCGAGCCACCGGTCTTTTCGCGGATCGGCTGCGTCGTCTCGCGCCGCGCCGTGATCTCTTCCATCCGGGCCAGGATCGCGGCCGGCTCATCGGCGCGGCCTTCGAACAAGGCGCCGGTGAAGATCAGCCCGCCTTCCGCGGCCTTGGCCGACTTGCGATAGGAAAAGCCCATCTCCGCATTGCTGAAGGTCACACGCTCGCCAGCGCGAGTGACGGCATAGGCCTCGACCAGGACGTCCTTGGTCTCCGAGCCGTAGCAGCCCGCATTCATGATCGTGGCGCCGCCAATCGAGCCGGGCACGCCGCGATAGAACTCCAGTCCGGCGATGCCGGCCTTCGCCGCTTCCCGGGCCAGAACCGCGTCGAGCACGGCCGCACCGGCGTAGATGCGGTTGTCGCCCCGCGGCTCGACCTTGCCGAACGCCTTGCCCAGCCGGATCACGACGCCCTCGACGCCGCCATCGCGAACGAGCGTGTTGGAGCCGACTCCTAGAGGCAGGATCGGCACGTTTTCGTCCAATCCCTTCAGGAAGGTGACGAGATCGTCTTCGTCCTCGGGCAGGAAAATCACGTCGGCCGGCCCGCCGACCCGAAACCAGGTGAACGGCGCCAGCGGCTCGTCCTTCAGGATCTTGCCTCGAACAGCCGGGAGGTTGTCGCGCCAGCTCACTAGGAGAGCGCCTCAAGCTGCCCCGGCAGAGCATGGGCCCAGGCCGTGATGTCCCCGGCGCCCAGGCAGACCACCAAGTCGCCCGCCTTGGCTTCCTGCGCCACCAGTTCGGCCAGCGCCGCCGGGCTTTCGAGCGCCAGGGCGCGGCGATGGCCGAAGCGACGCAGTCCGTCGACCAGGCCGTCCTTGCTGGCGCCCTCGATCGGGCTTTCGCCAGCGGTGTAGACGTCGGCCACGATCACCGTATCGGCGTCGTTGAAGCAGCCGCAGAACTCGTCGAACAGGTCGTGCAGGCGGGTATAGCGGTGGGGCTGGACGACGGCGATCACACGGCCTTCGCTGACGGCACGCGCCGCCTTCAGCACCGAAGCGATCTCGACCGGATGGTGGCCGTAGTCGTCGATCACCCGCACGCCCCCAGCCACGCCGGTGGTGGTGAAACGCCGCTTCACCCCGCCGAAGCCGGCCAGGCCCTTGCGGATGTCCTCGTCGGACACGCCCAGCTCGCGCGCCACGGCGATTGCGCCAGTGGCGTTGAGCACGTTGTGCTGGCCCGCCATCGGCAGGTGCAGCTGCTCGAGCCGGACCGCCGCGCCGTCCTTGGGCGCGAACACCACGTCGAACCGCGAGCCGTCCGGTCCCATGCTGATCTTGTCGGCGCGAACCTCGGCCTGCGGATTGGTCCCGTAGGGGATGACCCGCCGGTTCTGCACGCGCGCGGCCATCGCCTGGACCTCGGGATGGTCGGTGCAGACGGCTGCGAAGCCATAGAAGGGCACGTTCTCCACGAAGTCCTGGAAGGCCCGCTTCACGGCGTCGAAGTCGCCGTAGTGGTCCAGGTGTTCGGGGTCGATATTGGTGACGATGACGCAGGTGGACTTCAGCTTCAGGAAGGTCCCGTCGCTTTCATCCGCCTCGACGACCATCCACTCGCCTTCGCCGACCTTGGCGTTGGTGCCATAGGCGTTGATGATGCCACCATTGATCACGGTCGGGTCCTTGCCGCCCGCGTCCAGCAGGGCGGCGACCATCGAGGTGGTGGTGGTCTTGCCGTGAGTGCCGCCGATCGCCACCGAGAACTGCAGGCGTGTCAGTTCGGCCAGCATCTCGCCCCGGTGGACCAGCGGCAGGCGCTTCTCGCGCGCGGCGACCATCTCCGGATTATCGGCCTTGATGGCGGTCGAATAGACGATGGCTGAAGCGCCTTCGACATTGGCCGCACTCTGGCCGATGAACACCTTTGCGCCCAGCTTCTCCAGTCGTTCGGTGTTCGCGCTCGCCTTGGCGTCGGAACCCTGCACCGTATAGCCGATGCGCAGCATGATCTCGGCGATGCCGCTCATGCCGATGCCGCCGATGCCAATGAAGTGGACGGGGCCGAGATCGAAGGGGACGGGGCGCTTGGTCATCTTTGGCCGGCGGTTCTTTCCACGAGGTCGGCCAGACGCTCGGCGGCGTCCGGCTTGGCGATCGAGCGCGAGGCCGCGGCCATGCGCGCTAGGCGTTCCGGGTTGGTCAGCAACTTCTGAAGCGCCCCGCTCATCGCCTCTACGCTGAGCTGGCTTTCGCGCGCCACTTCCGCGCCGCCGGCTTCGGCCAACACGCGGGCGTTCTGGCCCTGGTCGTCGTCGAGCGCGATGGCCAGCGGAATGAGGATGGCGGGCTTGCCGGCGACCGCGAACTCGCAGACCGAGCCGGCCCCCGATCGGCCGATCACCAGGTGCGCGTCACGCAGGCGCGTGGCCATGTCCCGGAAGAACGGAGCGATCTCTGCCTCGACCATGGCGTCGGCATAGATGCGCCGCGCATTGTCCATGGATTCCTTGCGGGTCTGCTGCTGCACCTTCAGGCGCTGGCGCAGGTCTTCGGGCAGTTTGCGGATCGCCTCCGGCATCAGCTCGGAGAGCAGCCGGGCGCCCTGGCTGCCGCCGGTGATGAGCAGACGAATGGGCCCGTCCGGCGTCGGCGGCGAATAGGGATGGTCGGCCAGGGCCCTGATCTCAGGCCGCACTGGATTTCCCACCACGACCGCGCGCTCGGCGACGCTGCCCGGCGCCTTCTGCAGCACCGGGAAGGCGCAGGCCACCGCCCGCACATGGCTGGCCAGGCGGCGGTTGGCCCGCCCCATCACCGCGTTCTGCTCATGCAGCAGGGTCGGCCGTCCCTGGGTGATGCCGGCGACAAGGCCGGGCACGGAGGGATAGCCGCCGAAGCCGACCACGACCGCCGGATCGATTCGGCTGAACGCGGCGCGCGCCTGCAGCACGCCGCGCACGATGGCGACGCCGGCCTGGGCCATGCTGACGGGGTCGCCGCGCCTGAAGGTTCGGGCCGACAGCCCGATCCGCTCTTCGGCGGGGAAGCTTTCAGCGAAGGCGGCGGCGCGCTCGTCGGAGGCGAGCACGATCCGCCATCCACGGGCGATCAGGGCCTCGGCAAGAGCCTGGGCCGGAAAAAGATGCCCTCCGGTTCCACCGGCGGCGACGACAGCGATCTTGCGCATTGCGAGCCTTTAGGCGAACGCGCCGGCCTTGGCGAGGCCCTCGCCTTGCGAATAGGCGCCCGGGCGGCGGCGGGTCAGCGCAAGCGCCATCCCCACGGTCAGACAGATCGCCAGCATCGAAGAGCCGCCATAGGAAATGAACGGCAGGGTCATGCCCTTGGTAGGGATCATATTCAGGTTCACCGCCACATTGATGAAGGCTTGCTGGCCGACGAGGACGAACAGTCCGGCCGCAGCCACCTGCTCGAAGGGATCGGTCAGTTTCATGGCGCGATAGAGGCCGCGGACGACGATGAAGCCGAAAAGCGTGATGAGCAGCAGCGAGAAGATCAGGCCGTACTCCTCGGCGCCGACCGAATAGATGAAGTCGGTATGCAGGTCGGGCACGTGGCGCTTCATGACGCCCTCCCCCGGCCCGCGCCCGAAGAAGCCGCCAGCGGCGATGGCCTCGGCGGCCCGGTCGACCTGATGGGTGTCGGCCTTATCGGGGCTGAGAAAGCGGTCGACCCGGCTGGCCACGTGGGGGAACAGGAAATAGGTCGACGAGAGGCCGACCACGGCCACGCCGCCCAGCAGCATAACCCAGGACAGCGGGACGCCCGCCATCCAGAACGCAGCCCCGAATGCGACGGTGATCAGCACGGTCTGGCCGACGTCGGGCTGGACCAGCAGGAGCGCGACCGAAAGGAAGTAGAGGCCGAAGGCGATGGAAACGCCGGGGACGCCCTGCCCCTTCTGCCCCTCGGCGAACATCCAGGACACCAGCACGATCAGCGCCGGCTTCATGAATTCGGAAGGCTGCAGCGTGAAGCCGCCGAATTCCAGCCACCGGGTCGCGCCCTTGGCGGTGTGCCCCATGAACGGCAGCGCGATCATCACCGCGATCGCCGCGAGATAGATGAAGAAGGCGGCGCGGCGGATACCGCGAACATCCAGCATCGAAACGCCGATCAGGATCGCAGCCCCGGCCCCGGCGAACACGCACTGGCGAACCGCGAAATGGAAAGGGTCGCCGACATTCATTCGGGCCGCAGCGGCCGGGCTGGCCGCGAAGGACATCATCACCCCAATGGCGATCAAGGCGGCGACTGCGCCCAGCATCCAGCGATCGGTCGTCCACCACCAGATCCCGACCGGGGAACGGTCGCTGCGCGCGAAGGCGTGCGCCTGCTGGTGACGGTGGACGTGGCTCATGGGCATCTCCGCGGGCGGCGAAGCCCGTGTGAATCACATGCCCCCGCCATGCTTAATTTTCCTTAACTGACTGGAAGATAAGAGCAGTGATCGCCATGTTCGCGTGGCGATCACTCCCCTTGCAGTCCCAGAACAAAACCCACCGATGAAGACGGCGATTTCGAGACCCTTCCTTGTGCTGCTGGCTGCGGCCGGCCTGTTGGCCACGCCCCTGCAAGCCAGCGCCGCCGGCTATGGCGACGTCTACGGAACCTGGCGCAATCCGAAGAACACGGTGCACGTCGAGATCAAGCCGTGCGGCGAGAAGGTCTGCGGCTATGTCGTCTGGGCCAACGCCAAGGCGCAGGCCGACGCGCGCGAAGGCGGCACTTCCAACCTGATCGGCTCGCAGTTGCTGCGCGAGTTCGCGCCCGACGACAACGGCGGCTGGAAGGGCAAGGTCTTCGTGCCCAATCGCAACATGACGCTTTCGGGCACGGCCAGGCCGGTCAGCGCCACGAGCCTGGTGGCCCGCGGCTGCCTGTTGCCGGGGATTCTCTGCAAGTCGCAGGTCTGGACGCGCGTCGCGAGCTAGGGCTGCTCAGGCGCCCTTGGCCACCGGCCGCGATAGCTCTTCGACCGCCCGACGGAACGCATCGCCGCGGGCCTCGAAGTCCGCAAACTGGTCGAAGGACGCGCAGGCCGGCGATAGCAGGACGACGGCTTCCTGGCCGCTGGCCGCAGCGTCCGAATAGGCCGCCGCCGTCGCGGCGCGCAGGGCCCCGCATTCGGCGACCTTCGCCTTGCCCTTGAGGGTCTGGGCGAATTCCTTCTGCGCGTCGCCGATCAGATAGGCCTTCTCGATCCTCGGG
>JAEXKM010000133.1 GCA_023445705.1 Pseudomonadota bacterium | reverse complement strand
GCGATGATGTCGTCGTCCGCGCCCCAGCTCCAAAACAGGGCGGCCAGCGTGACGTCGATGACGATCAGCGTCGTCGCGATGAACGCCACCTCGCCGCCGAGCAGGCCGAACCCGCTGTCGATGTAGCGGGTGAAGACATCCAGAAAGCGATCGACGACGCCGGTGCCGCCCATATCAATTCTCCTGCGGGGTGGCGCCGTCGGCGATGCGGGCGGCGGGACGCGCGCCAGGCGCGAGGAACCTGCGACGGTTCTCGCCCCAGGCGCGCAGGCAATCAGGGTCGCTCGCCCCGGCCGCGCCGATGGATTGGCAGCGGCGCAGCTCGATCAGCAGCGGGTCCGTCGCCGATGTCTCGGCGACGGTCGCCGGCTCCGCGCGCGGTGGCTCGGGCGCACGGCTCATTTCGATCGCCGTCATCGTGATGGCGATGGCGATGAAGATGACGGCGCCGATGCGCGCGAGGAGCTTGGTGTCCATCGGCTCAGTCGTGGAACATGCGGGCGTTGCCCGGCTGATATCCGGTGGACCGCGTCAGGAAGCGGCGGAGGCGTTCGCGGCTCTCAGCTTCGACGGCGGCGTTGCGGGCAGAATCCAGCGCCTGCGCCCGGCCCTGCGCGGCGAGCAGCGCCGTCAGGTCCGCGAGCTGCTGCGATTGCAGCGCGAGAAGCTGGTTGCCCGCTTGGGCAGCCTGAAGCGCGCCGGTTGCCGACTGGCTGGACGTGACCAGGCCGTCCATCGTCGTGCGCGCGCCGTCGATATTGCCGACAACCCCGGCCTGAACGCGCAGCGCATCCTCGAACGCGCCGACGCTATCCTCCCAGCGCGCATTGGCGTTGGCGACCATCTGCGCATGGGTGCCGGTCAGCGCCGCACCCTTGTAGCGGCCGTTGAAGACCTGCTGGACGTTCTGCACGTCGTAGGCGATGCGCTGCGCTTCGCCGAGAAGCTGCTGGGTGCGCTGCACCTGTTGCTGCAACTGCTGAAGCGAACTGAACGGCAGCGAAGCCAGGTTGCGGGCCTCGTTGATGAGGCTGGTCGCCTGCTGCTGGATTTGCTGGATCTGGTTGTTGATCTGCTGAAGCGACCGGGCGGCCGTCAGCACGTTCTGCGCATAATTGGTCGGGTCATAGACGATCCCGCCGAACTGAGCGTGCGCCGGCGTGGCGGCGGTGATGCCGATCATGCTCGACGTGGCGATGGCGCCGGCCAGCATGGCGCGGCGCAGGATATTGGGTTTCATGGTGTCATGTCCTTCAGGGCAAGGGGAAGCTGGCCGGCATCTTCCCGGCGACCGGCCAGCGGATCGGGTTGAGGTTCGGGAAGAAGATCGACCGCCCAGGCCAAGCCGCGATGGCGCAGCCATTCGGCGGCGAAACGCTCGCGGCCGTGGGTCTCGACCAGCTCGGCGATGCGGAGCTGATCGGTCTTGGAAGACGCGGCGGCGAAGGCCAGCGCAACCTCGCCCAGCCCCAGCTCGAACAGCCGGTTGCCGCGCCGCGACTGGCAGTAATAGTCCCGCTTGGGCGTGGCCCGGCTGAGGATTTCGATCTGGCGGGCGTTGAGCCCGAACCGCTCGTAGATGGCGGCGATCTGCGGCTCGGCCGCGCGCTCGTTCGGCAGGAAGATTCGCGTCGGGCAGCTTTCGATGATGGCCGGCGCGATATTCGACGTTTCGATGTCGGCGAGGCTCTGTGTGGCGAACACTACGCTGGCGTTCTTCTTGCGCAGCGTCTTCAGCCATTCGCGTAGCTGCGCGGCGAAGTCGGGGCTGTCGAGGACCAGCCAGCCCTCGTCGATGATGATGAGCGTCGGCGAGCCGTCCAGCCGGCCTTCGATCCGGTGGAACAGGTAGGACAGCACTGCGGCGGCCGATCCGGCGCCGACCAAACCCTCGGTCTCGAACGCCTGCACCGACGCTTCGCCGAGCCGTTCGGCCTCCGCGTCGAGCAGCCGGCCCCACGGTCCATCAATGCAATAGGAGGCGAGCGCCTGCTTGAGCTGCTGGCTCTGGAGCAGCACCGCCAGCCCGGTCAGCGTGCGTTCCGGCATGGGCGCGCTGGCAAGCGAGCCGAGCGCCGACCACAGGTGCTCCTTGGCCTGCGGATCGACCCCGACGCCTTCGGAAGCGAGGATCGCTGCCAGCCATTCGGTCGCCCAGGCGCGTTCTGCCGGATCGTCGATCCGAGCGAGCGGCTGGAGCTGCACGCCGTCGCCGGCCTCGTCGGCGAGCATCCCGCCGAGGTCCTGCCAGTCGCCGCCCATGCCGATCGCGGCGGCGCGGATGCTGCCGCCGAAGTCGAAGGCGAAAACCTGTGCGCCGGCATAGCGACGGAACTGCATCGCCATGAGGGCGAGCAGCACCGACTTGCCGGCGCCGGTCGGGCCGACGATCAGCGTGTGACCGACATCGCCGACGTGTAGGGAAAACCGGAACGGGGACGAGCCTTCGGTCTTGCCATACAGCAAGGGGGGCGCACCGAAATGCTCGTCCCGTTCCGGCCCCGCCCATACTGCTGACAGGGGGATCAGGTGGGCGAGATTGATGGTGGAAATCGGGGGCTGACGGACGTTGGCGTAGGTGTGGCCGGGCAAGCTCCCCAGCCACGCCTCGATCGCGTTCATGCTCTCCGGGATGACTGTGAAGTCGCGGCCCTGGATGATCTTCTCGACCAGCCGAAGCTTCTCGGCGGCGATGGCGGGATCGCGGTCCCACACCGTCACCGTGGCGGTGACGTAGGCCATGCCGGCATAATCGGCGCCCAGCTCCTGCAGGGCGGTGTCGGCGTCCGCGGCCTTGTTCGAGGCGTCACTGTCCATCAGGACCGACGCCTCGTTGGTCATCACCTCCTTCAAGATAGCCACGACGCTCTTGCGCTTGGCGAACCACTGGCGGCGGATGCGGCTCAGCAGCTTGGTCGCATCGGTTTTGTCGAGCATGATCGCCCGCGTCGCCCAGCGATACTCGAAGGCGAGCCGGTTCAGCTCGTCGAGCAGGCCGGGGAACGTCACGCTCGGAAAGCCGACAATGGTGAGCGTGCGCAAATGATGCTCGCCCAGGCGCGGCTCCAGCCCGCCGGTCAGCGGCTCGTCGGCGAGCAGCGCATCGAGGTGCATCGGCGTCTCGGGGACGCGCACGCGCTGGCGGCGGGTTGAGACGGTCGAGTGCAGGTAGGTCAGCGTCTCGGCGTCATCGAGCCAGCGGACCTCGGGCACGAACCCTTCGACCAGATTGAGGACGCGGTCGCTGCGATCGGTAAAGCCCTTGAGCAGTTCCCACGGATCGACGCCGGTCGTGGCCCGGCCCTCGTAGAGCCAGCCTTCGGCGCGCGCGGCTTCCTCGGCCGGCGGCATCCACAACAGCGTCAGGAAGTAGCGGCTCTCGAAGTGCGCGCCTTCTTCGCGGAACTGTTCGCGCCGCTCCAATTCGACTAACGACGAGACCGGATCGGGGAAGCCGGAATCCGGGTAGTCGAGCGCAGGCGTGCGCTGCGCCTCGACGAAGATCGCCCAGCCCGAGCCGAGCCGACGCAGCGAACTGTTCAGCCGCGCGGTCGTGGCGACCAGCTCGGCCGGCGTCGCGCTGTCGAGATCGGGACCACGGAACCGGGCGGTGCGCTGGAACGACCCGTCCTTGTTGAGAACGACGCCTTCGCTGATCAAAGCTGCCCAAGGCAGGAAGTCGGGCAGGTTCGCAGCTTTGCTGCGATATTCGCGCAAGCTCATCATGGCCGCATCCATGTCGGGTAACGGAGGTGGCGACGGGCCACGTCCACGAACTGCGGGTCGCGGCGGGCGGCCCACACGGAAAGACCGTGGCCGACGGCCCAGATGACCAGGCCGGCGATCCACAGGCGCAGACCGAGGCCGATCGCGCCCGCCAGCGTCCCGTTGACGATGGCCAGCGAGCGCGGAGCGCCGCCGAGCAGTATCTGCTCGGTCAGCGCCCGGTGGACCGGTGCGAAATAGCCCGCGATCGGTTCGCCATGATCGGCCGCGCCGTTCATGCGATCAGCGCTCCACCGCCGAACGAGAAGAACGACAGGAAAAAGCTCGACGCGGCGAACGCGATCGACAGGCCGAACACGATCTGGATAAGCCGGCGCGAGCCGCCCGACGTGTCGCCGAACGCGAGCGTCAGCCCGGTCACAATGATGATGATGACGGCGACGATCTTCGCCACCGGCCCCTCGATACTTTCGAGGATCGACTGAAGCGGCGCTTCCCACGGCATCGACGAGCCGCCGGCGTGGGCCGGAACGGCGAAGGTCAGCGCGATCACGCTGGCGGTGGCGGTGAGCATGGCGCGGCGTGCGCCATGCCGAAAGGCATGGATCATGGCAGGTCTCCGGCTTGGGGGTTGGTGAGGGGTGCGAGGCGGTAGTCGCCGGTCGCGGGGTCGAGCCCTTCGACGCGGGCCAGCTCGGTCAGTCGGCGCCCGTGCGCGTCGCGGACCAGCACGGCGACCAGGTCGATCGTCTCGGCGATCAGCGCGCGCGGGACCGTCACGACGGCCTCTTGGATGAGCTGTTCCATGCGGCGCAACGCACCGAGCGCGGTGCCGGCGTGGATCGTGCCGACCCCGCCGGGATGGCCGGTGCCCCAGGCTTTGATGAGATCGAGCGCTTCAGAGCCGCGCACCTCGCCGATGGGGATGCGGTCGGGGCGCAAGCGCAGCGATGAACGGACCAGTTCGGCGAGGGACACCACGCCGTCCTTCGTCCGCATGGCGACGAGGTTCGGCGCGGCGCATTGCAGCTCGCGCGTGTCTTCGATCAGGACGATGCGATCGGTGGTCTTCGCCACCTCGGCGAGCAGCGCGTTGACCAGCGTGGTCTTGCCCGCGCCGGTCCCGCCCGCGACGAGAATATTGGCGCGGGTCACGACGCCGTGGCGCAACGCCTCGGCCTCAACTGCCGACATGATCCCGGCGCGCGCGTAATCGTCGAGCGTGAACACGGCGATGGCGGGCTTCCGTATAGCGAAGGCGGGCGCTGCGACGACAGGCGGCAGCAATCCCTCGAACCGTTCGCCGCCTTCCGGCAACTCGGCAGAAACGCGGGGGCTGCGAGCGTGAACCTCGACACCGACATGGTGCGCGACCAGTCGGACGATGCGTTCGCCGTCAGCGGCGGAGAGCATCTCGCCGGTGTCGCTAATCCCCTCGCCGAGCCGATCGAGCCAAAGCCGGCCGTCCGGGTTGAGCATGACTTCGATGACGGCAGGGTCGTCGAGCCAGGCTGCGATCGACGGTCCGAGCGCGGTGCGCAGCATCCTTGCGCCGCGGGATTTCGCTTCGGATCGGATCGGATGAACGGTCAACGACTGGCCCCTGGATTGGGCCGGGCGAACCGCCGCCCGGCGTCAGGGGCACATCAAGAGACGCAGCAATGCTCGCGTCGCAACAGCTAGTTATCGGCGTAGTAGAGGGGGCGGTAGATACGGTGCCGGAGGCGAAATCGCTTACCGACTAAATCAAGGTCGGCGAGCTTCTGCTACTCCGACTCGGGCGATGTTGACCGCGGCCAGACATCCTCCGGTATTTCGTCCATGAGAGTCTTGCCGCTGGCGAAGCGCCGACCAAGCGTCTCGATAAAACCCTCATAACGTTTACGACCTTTCACCTGCGCCGCTGCCTGATCTTCGTCGGGCAGCGGCGGGGTCACGGACAGCCAGAACCGGACGAACAAGCTCAGTGCCTCGGTGCTCAGTCCGGTGTTGCGCTCCAGCCGCTGCACCTGTCGCGACAGGCGGTCGAGCCTACGTGCGAACGCCGCCTCCATCCGGTCGGCGCCGTCGGGCGACAGGTAGGACGCCACGGCGGCCTCCACGATCGCCGAGCGTGATATGCGCCGCCGGATCGCCAGCTCGTCAACTTGCTTGGCGAGCGCGGGCGGGAAGTAGACGTTGAGCCGGGTCCGCATGGCGGTCTCCTACAATTCGATGCCGTCGCCCGGGTCGAGCGACGCCTGACGCGCGATGCCCTGCATCCGGCGACGCACGGCCGCCTGCCGGGCCGCGTCGTCCTGCTCGTCGTCGACGATCGCAAACTCCTGGGCGGGAGGTGATGCCGTTTCGGGCGCGATGGCGACATGCTCGGGCAGTTCGGGCTCCCGGCGCAGACCGCCATTGGCCGCGTCTTCCGCATCGCGGACAATCCGCGCGACCTGCTTTGGATCGGCGGCCGCCTGCCGCCCGGTCCAATCGTCGGGACGGATCGTGGCGGCCGCGGACGCCGGCGCCGCCATGATCCGCCCGGACAGGCGCCCATCCTGAAAGTAGCGCGCCTTCTTCGCGCGGATCGGATGGACCCCCGCCACCATCACGATCTCGTCGTCGGGCGGGAGCTGCATCACCTCGCCGGGGGTGAGAAGCTGGCGGGCGGTCTCGGAGCGCGATACCATCAAATGCCCCAGCCACGGCGACAGGCGATGCCCGGCGTAATTCTTCATCGCCCGCATCTCGGTCGCCGTGCCGAGCGCATCGGACACCCGCTTGGCGGTCCGCTCGTCGTTGGTGGCGAAACTCACGCGAACATGGCAGTTGTCCAGGATCGCGTTGTTCGGTCCGTAAGCCTTCTCGATCTGGTTTAACGACTGCGCGATCAGGAACGCCTTAAGCCCGTAGCCCGCCATGAACGCCAGGGCGGACTCGAAGAAGTCGAGCCGGCCGAGCGCGGGGAACTCATCGAGCATCAAAAGCACGCGATGGCGGTTGCCCTTCGGAGTCAGTTCCTCCGTCAGCCGGCGCCCGATCTGGTTGAGGATGAGGCGGATCAGCGGTTTGGTGCGCGAGATATCCGATGGAGGCACGACGAGGTAGAGCGTTGCCGGTCGCTCGCCCTCGACCAGATCCGATATGCGCCAATGACAAGCGCGCGTAACCTGCGCGACGACGGGATCGCGGTAGAGGCCGAGGAACGACATGGCGGTGCTGAGCACGCCTGAGCGCTCGTTGTCCGATTTGTTCAGCAGCTCGCGCGCCGCGCTGGCGACGACAGGATGCACGCCGGCTTCGCCGAGGTGCGGTGTCGCCATCATCGCCGCCAGCGTCTGCTCGATCGTGCGCGCCGGGTCCGAAAGAAATCCGGCGACGCCGGCCAAGGTCTTGTCCGCTTCGGCATAGAGGACGTGCAGGATCGCGCCGACCAGCAAGCTGTGGCTCGTCTTCTCCCAGTGGTTCCGGCGCTCCAGCGAGCCTTCGGGATCGACCAAAACGTCGGCGACGTTCTGCACGTCGCGCACCTCCCACTGGCCGCGCCGCACCTCCAGCAGAGGATTGTAGGCGGCCGAGGCGGCGTTGGTTGGGTCGAACAGCAGCACGCGGCCATGCCGCGAGCGGAAGCCGGCCGTCAGCGTCCAGTTCTCGCCCTTGATGTCGTGGACGATCGCCGAGGCCGGCCAGGTCAGCAGCGATGGCACTACCAAGCCGACGCCCTTGCCGCTGCGGGTCGGGGCGAAGCACAGCACATGCTCAGGACCATCATGGCGGAGATAGTCGCGTGCGAACTTGCCGAGCACGACACCGTTCGGCCCTAGTAACCCGGCCGCATGAACCTCGCGCTCGGTCGCCCAGCGCGCCGAGCCGTAGGTCTCGGCGTTCTTCAGTTCACGCGCGCGCCACACCGACATGCCGATGGCGACGGCAATCGATGCGAACCCGCCCGACGCAGCGATATAGGCGCCCGTCAGGAATATGTGGGGCGCATAGGCGTCGAAGCTGAACCACCACCAGAAGAAGGCGGGCGGCGGATAGACGCGCCACTCACCGAGCATGAACCAGGGCGACCCCAGCTCAGGCTGATAGGCGAGCGCGGCGGCTGTCCACTGCGTCGCGCCCCACACCCCGGCGAGCACGATCAGGAACACGACGATGATCTGGCCCCAAAGTATCTTGGTCGCGGACATGGAGGTCTCCTGTTTCAGATGCCGAGGCCGCGCTTGCGGCCAAGCGTCCAGTCGATCCCGCCGCCAGCGCGGACGACGCCGGACACCTGACGGCCAAGTTGCTGTTCGAGGGTGCTGGCCCAGGGCACGAGGCGGAAGCCGAGCCCGTCGTCGATCATGGCGAAGCGGCCTGACGCGAGCGTGAGGCGCTGGCGCACGACGCCGGCGATCTTTTCGCCAGAACCGGCGGGCCGATAGGCAAGCCCGGTTTCGCCCGCGATCTTCGCGCCAGCCGCGTCCAGCTCGCGCTTGCGGAGCGTGTCGAGCATCCCGCGCTCGAACACTGTCCGCTCGCCGAAGCGGCGGGCTAGCCCTGCCTTGACCAGATGGTCGGTGCGCGCGTCCATCGCGCGCCGCACCTCGGCGCCAAACCCGCCGTCCGCAACGCCGGCGCCGCGCTCGATCAGCCGATGGTCGAGCCAGGTCGCGCCGGGCGCTTTCACCTGCGCGGCAAGGTCGAGGTCGGACCGCGTTGCGAGGACCAAGGTTGGCTTCTCCTCGCCAGGCCGCGCAATCGCGCGCAGCTCGACGATGCCGCCGACCTTCGGGCTGTGCTCCAATGCCTCGATGCCCGGCAGGCGAACATGGTGGGTGCGCCCGTCCGTGCCGTCGATCACGGCATAGGCGGTGCCGGTCAGCTCGTCGTACAACCCCTTGTCGATCAGCCTGCCGGCGATCGGCTTCTCGGGCGCGCTGGTGACGACGGCGTAGCTGTCGAGGGGCCGGTCCTGCCCCCGCTCCTTGAGCGCCGCGCCGATCGTGCGGATGATGTCGCCGCGCGCGCCCAACTCGCGCAGCTTCGCTGCCGCGCCCTCCGCCACCGCCCATTGGCCCGGATCGCCCTCGGCCGCGAGCCCCATCGTCTCCAGGTGCTGCAACCGACCAACCATCAAGCGGCGGAGGCGCGGATCGTCCGGGCCGGGCCGCTCGGGGCGCAGGTCGATGACACCCAACTCGTCGGCGGAACGCTGGATCTCGGTATCGAGCCGGGTCCAGCGTTCCGCCGTCACCTCACGATCGAGAGCGCGCTGCACCTCGTGCTCGGGTTTCGGCCCCAGTTCGACGTGGGCCAGCTCCTCGGCGCGCGAACGAAGATTGTGGCTGATGTAATCGCGGGAAATGACGAGATCGCCACCCTGATCGTTGACCCCGCGCACGAGCAGATGGACGTGCGGGTTGTCGGTATTCCAGTGATCGACCGCGACCCAATCGAGCCGCGTGCCTAGGTCGGCCTCCATCTGCCGCATGAGGTCGCGGGTATATTCGCGCAGGTCGGTCAGGTCGGCGGCATCCTCCGGCGACACGATGACCCGGAAATGGTGCCGGTCATCCTTGCACCGCTCGGTGAAACCGCGATCGTCGGCGTTGTCGCCAGCCGCGTCGAACATCCGCGTCGGCGAGCCGTCGCGGGTGACGCCTTCGCGCTTCAAATAAGCGATGTGCGCGGACAGCGGCGCCGAGCGCCGGCCGGCCCGGCTGCGGGTGGTCACGGGCAGCATTTTGACCATGACGCGCCGGCCCGAGCCGAACAGGCGACTGCGGGCGAAGGTGGTGCGTCCCCGCCCGAAGGTCGATTGCGCACCACGACGCGCGCCACTGGCGCCGCCGCGCCGGCCGCCGCTGTGGATCGCGGCGACGCGGAGCACCTCGGCGACCAGGCCGCGCGCATTGCGCCCCTGCGCCTTGCTGCGCTTGGCCTTGCCGGGCCGGACGCGGAACTCGCTGTCCTCGCTCACGGCCGGGACGCTTTCGGCCAAAAATGACTTGTAGTGCCATTCGAGGCGTTGAATCTGTTGGCTTTTCCCTTCCGCGCGGCACGCGCGCCGACCGACGCCCCCACGTGAAGCCACGGAAAAGCCTCGGCTTTTCGGCTGAACGGGGCGCTGCTTATATCTTGCCCTCGTTTGTCCCTGCCGTTCTCTCCCTTCCCAGCCACTTTCCTGCTCGGGACAGATGATCGGGATGACGCGCGGATCATTGCGGTCGGCCCGCGCGGGCGCGGGGGACGAACAGCGTGTCCGCCGGCTCGCTGGCAGGCAGAGCGACGGCGCGAACTTCGCCGGATGTCGCCCCATCGGTCGGCGGATCGGGCGCGGGTTCTTCACCGTCCGACTGCCCGGATACGCCCTCGGACGCGGCGCTCGCGGTGCGGACGAACAGCGCGGCACGTCGCCAGGCGAACGGATCGCGCGGCGCGCTCACCGCCACCTCCGCAGCGCCCGTCGTGCCGACAACGGTCGTGAGCTGGGCGAGGTAGCCAATCGTCTCGGGCGGGAGCGGACGGCCGCGCGACAGGTAATCGTCGTAGCGGCCCGGTCCGGCATTGTAGGCCGCCAGCATCGCACTCGCGTTGCCGTAACGGTCGTGCATCTCGCGCAGATAGGCCGCGCCCGCCATGATGTTGTCGCGCACGTCGAAGGGGTCAGCGCCAAGGCCATGCCGCGCGCGAAGACCGGCCCAGGTCGCGGGCATGATCTGCATCAATCCCATCGCACCAGCGTGCGATACGGCGCGCGAGTTGCCGCCGCTCTCGACGCGCATCACCGCCCATATCCACGCTTCGGGGATGCCGAACCGCCGCGCGGCGTCGGCGACATGACCGGCGTAGGGATGAGCCGCCGCCGATAGCGGGGCCGGCAAATCCTGTGCTGTCGCCGCGACCGACACAGCGCCGCCGAACAGCATCACGACGGCAAACGCCACTGCCGATCCGACTCCACTCCGCCGCCAGCCTGCCAGCGTGCTCGTTGCGCTCAAGGGTGCGCGCGGAGCGCCGGCCTTCGGCCGCCCTTGACCTTCGCTGCGCGCCCCGGCCAGCCTGCGATCGAGCGGGACGGAGGGATGAGACGGCTTTCCCGCGAACAAAGGGATGATGGGAACGCGCATGGGATCAGTCCTGCTCGCGCGACTTCGGCTGACGGTTCCAGCGCAGTGACCAGGGGGACTTGTCGCCGGTGTTTTGGAACAGCGCGGCGCGGAGCGGCTGCGCGAAGGCAGGATCGTCGATGCGCAGCGAGACGTAATCCCCAGCACGCTCGCCGGTCTCGTTCCAACCCGCGCCGATTTCCGGGCCTTCGCCGCCGTCGCCGCGATGGACGCGCCAGTCCGGCGCCTTGTCGGCGTCGCTCGCCTCGGCGGGAACGATGGAAATACGGATGTCGAGCGTCGCCGTCTCGATGATGCCCTCGTAGCCGTTGGCGGTGCGGAAAAAGCTGCCGATTTGCATGGGACTCTCCTTTGGGTTGGCAGGGACAAGCGGGTTCAGCGCCACGCGAGCGGCGCGTTCGGGGTGTCACGGGTGAGGATCGGGATGGCGCGCCCGAGCACGGTCGAGGCCGGGAGCGGGCCGAAATAGCGGCCGTCCATGCTGTCGGCGTGATCGGGATTGAGCATCAGTAGCTCGCCGGCGCGCAGCGTCCGGCACCCCCACCAGACGGGCAGCGGGCGGCCTTGTCCGTCGCGCTCGCGGGCGACTACAAGGGGCCGGCCATCGACGCTCACCACGGCGCCGATCCGGCAAACAAGCTGGCCCGGCCGGGCGGCGACATGCTTCAACAGCGGCACGCGCTCGCCGAGATAACCGCGCTCTGCCAGCCACTGCGCCAACGGTGCGGGAGGCGTCACGGCGACCAGCGCGCCGACGACGGGATCACGATCGGGCTCGATCCGGTAGAGGCCGAGCGGCGCGCTGGCGCTGGCGTTCCAGATGACGCGCGGCAACGGATCGAATACCGCTACGGCGGTGAACGACATGGCGAACAGCGACGCGGCGGAAGTGGTCGCGATGGTCCAGCCTCGGCGGGTCATCGCTCGATCTCCCGGCGCTTGAGCCAGGCGCGATGACGCTCCAGCGTGTAGGGGCGCGGCTGATGTCCGGCGGCGATGCGGTTGGCGACGTGCCGCCAGTGATCGGGCGCGGCGTCGCACGGATCGACGCCGACCGTCTCGGTCGCGTCGATCGCGGTGAGCACTTGGCTGACCTTGGGCCAGCCCTCGATCTTGAGCAGGATGTCGCCGCCCGGCCGCACGAACGGCAGCGTCGTGAACGGCTCGCCCGCACCGACCACGCGCACGATGTCGA
>JAEXKM010000079.1 GCA_023445705.1 Pseudomonadota bacterium | reverse complement strand
ACTTGGACGAGGGCATTGTCGCGCTTCGGCTCGTAGTTGAGGTCGTCCGGCGTGAAGGTGACGGCTTCGTCGCCGACCTCGGCGGCATCGGCAGCCGGCGGCGCGCCTTGCGCTGCGCGCACCACATTCCGGCCAGTATCTTGCCCAGACTGAAGAGCGGCGAGCAGTTTCGGAACGGCAATGCCCAGGTTGTTGTTCAGCACCTGAGCGAAGGCGTCGAGCGAGACCATATTGAGGGTCGCGAGCGTGTCGCACGCTTGCTTCGCCTCATGCGTCATCATCGGGTGCGGCAGCGTGACGGTGAGGTTTGGCGCCAGGTTGCCAGCCGCGTCCAGTAGGCGCTTGGGCTTGTAAACGGTGTCGTCCTTCACATCGCGGGTGATGACGACCACGTGCTGCGGACGATCGCGCCCGATCGTGGCGAGAATCTCGAACCAGATGATGACATCGCCGAAGCGGTTTTCTTTCTTACCCGTAGCATCGGTCGCCCCGCCGTCCCGCCAGCCCGGCGGCATCTTGTGGGCGAAGCGGAACTCCGCCTCTTTTGAGACCCGCTCCAGCACGCGCGAAAGATCGGAGTCGAGCAGGCGGGCGTTCAGGAAGGGCAGCAATAAACCCGACGTCTCATCCGGGTTGCGCGCATGGCGCGACGCGAGCCGCACTAGCTGCAGTAGCTCGTCCTGCGCCGTCTCGAGCTTGCCCTGATACTCGGCCTTAGTCATCGCCTCGGCTTGACTGATCGTCTCCTCGTCGATGAACCGGCGCACGTCCGTCACGAAGGTCTTCAGCTGAGTTTCCAGCTTGCCTGCAGGCTGCTTCAACGGGGTCTTGCCCAGTGTCTCGTCGTACGACCGCTCCCACGTCTCGCGGGCCGCCCACATCGGGACCTTCACCTTTTCGCCAAGGCTCTCCAGGGCCGCAATAAGCTCGTCGCGTGCCCCCGCCCCCACGTCATAGACGTGCAACAGAAGGCTGGTGTCCAGGAAGACAAGCGCGTCCGGGCTCTGCAGAGCATCGGCGATGCCCTGCAGAATTTGGTCGCGGGAGAGACGAACCTCGTGAAACAGCACGACCGGACTCGTCCCGAGAATGCGACTATAGTCAAGCTCCCGCCGGGGTAGTGACCGCCGAGTCACACTCGCGTGCATACGTGTGCGCACCTGTTGACGGCGAAGACGCGGATCGGCACGAAGATCGAAACTTGGGGACTTCAAAATGGCTGGTCGACGGATCCTCCTGCTGGAGCCCGCTTACAAGAACAAGTATCCGCCTCTTGGTCTGATGAAGCTTGCGGCCTATCACGGCCCCCACGGGAAGGACGACCACGTCACTTTCATCAAGGGCCACGACCCCAAAGCGCTCGAGACGGCCTGGGACCGCGTCTACGTCACCACGCTGTTTTCCTTCGAGTACAAGCGCATTGCCGAGGAGATCGATTTTGCCCTGAAGGCCGCAGGCGGCCGTTCAGATCGGGTCTTCGTCGGCGGTATCGCCGCTTCGCTCATGACCCAGATGTTTCTCGATGAGCCACGCTGGCGGGGCATTCGATTCATCACTGGGTTGCTGACCGAGGCTCCGGCGGTGGCGTTGAAGCTCGACGCTTTCAACGACGAACTCTACGCCGACGACCTAAACGGGACGCCGATCGAAGACCTAATCCCCGACTACAGCATCCTCGACCAAGTGGACTACAAGTATCCCGTCCGCGATGCATACTTTGCATACGCCTCCCGCGGCTGCATCCGGAAATGCCACTTCTGCGGCGTGCCCAAGCTAGAGGGCGGACAGCGCGACACCGAAAGTCTGACGGCGTACGTCGAGGGCATCAAGGCGCGCCATGGCGAGAAACGCGACCTAACCTTGATGGACAATAACGTCGTGGCTTCCAGCCGCTTTGAGGACATCATCGCTGAAATTCGCGACCTCGGTTTCCAGGCCGGCGCGACCCTGAAGCGTAGAGGTGAGCGCGTGGCCTCCAAGCGCCGCGTCGATTTCAACCAGGGCGTCGACGCTCGCATCCTGTGCAAGGACCCGAAGTACTTGCGCGAACTCTCGACGATCGCACTGAAACCGTTGCGTATCGCCTTCGATCATTTGGGTCTGCGAAAGCCCTACGAGCAGGCCATCCGCTATTCGGCCGATGCGGGCCTGCGCGAGCTCTCGAACTATATGCTCTACAATTTCCGCGACACGCCAACAGACCTCTTCGAGCGCATGTGGCTGAACGTGCGCCTCAACGAGGAGCTCGACATCCGGATCTGGTCGTTCCCAATGCGGTATCAGCCGACAGACAATCCTGCGCGGACATTCATCTCCGACAACTGGACACGATATCAGCTACGCTCGTTGCAGCTTATCCTTCAGGCCACCCACGGAATCGTTAGCGGTGCGCCGGCTTTCTTCCGGCGAGCGTTCGGCGACTCCCCGAGCGCGTTCGAAGAGTTGCTGCTCATGCCCCACCAGTTCATTTTCAATCGCGAGTGGTTCGAGAACCAGGACGGTCGGCCACAGCTCGACGAGTTCAGGGCCGAGTTCGCAAAGCTCAGCCCATCAAGCCGTCGCGACCTCCTTGGACGCCTGTCTTCCGCCGAGCCGCGGCAGTGGGCCGACGTTCGTGACAAGGAGACCGACCCGCAGCTCCGCTCAATCCTCAACTTCTACGTTCCAATGCCCAAGGAACAGGAACGCGAGATTTGGGATCGGCAGAAGAAACGGGGTGGTGCGGGGACTGCTCCTGCTGTTCCGGCCGACGAAATGGTCGAGGACGCGGGCCTCAACGAGGAAGAGGCTGATTTCGAATTCGATGGGCAGGAAGCAGCATGAGCAAGCCCGCACGTGAAACCGAAGCGCCGCCTGGCGCGCCAACCCCGGCGGCCGGTCCGGCCGAGTACGTGGTGATCGGCAAGGATGTCCTCGAGTTGCTCAGCAGCGCGATGTACGTTGATCCGCTGACCATCTTCCGTGAGTACGTCCAAAACGCCGCAGACGCCATTGATGCGGCTCGTGATGATGGGGTGCTTTCGCCAGTAGACCCTGGCGAGGTTAGGATTCATCTCGACGCGTCGCAACGAACTGTGCGCATCCGCGATAACGGCGCTGGTATTCCGATCCGAGAGGCCGCGCCGCGCCTCCTATCCATCGGCGGCAGTAACAAACGGGGTACGCGGGCGCGTGGCTTCCGCGGTGTGGGTCGTCTTGCGGGGCTGGCGTATTGTCGCCAGCTCATTTTCCGAACCCGCGCTGCCGGCGACCAGTTTGTTTTTGAGCTGCGTTGGGATTGCATGAAGCTCAAGGCGGCGCTGCGCGAGGTGGGGCAGGACGACGACCTTCCGGGTGTCGTGAACCGCATCGTCAGCATCGATCTCCTGCCGGCAAACGACTATCCGGCCCATTTCTTCGAAGTGGAAATGATCGAGGTCGTCCGGCATCATCGGCGTGACGCGCTGCTAAACGAAGATTTGGTTCGGCAATACCTGTCAGAGGTTGCGCCTGTGCCCTTCGACGACCGTTTCCGGCACCGCGCGGGCATTCAGGCTCATATCTCTCCCCATACGAGAATGGGCGACCTCCACATCGAAGTGAATGGTGGCTCGCCTCTTCGGCGTCCGCATAGGGACGCCTTCCCTGTGACCGACTTTGTCGATGACCATGTCGGCGAACTTGAGCTGCTAAAATACGAAGGCCGTGACGGCGGCGTCGCCGCTGTCGGCTGGATGATACATCACTCGTACCTAGGCGCGCTGCCTGACCGGGCGGGCGTGAAGGGCATTCGGCTGCGGGCAGGGAACGTGCAAGTCGGCGGCCATGACCTGCTAGAGGAGGTATTTCCTGAGGCTCGTTTCAACGCCTGGGCGATCGGCGAAATTCATGTAGTCGACCCGCGCTTAGTGCCCAACGCACGGCGAGACCATTTTGAGCAAAACGTCCACTTTGCCGACCTCGCCGCTCACGTGCAGCCTCTAGCTCGTTCGATAGCCAAGCAGTGCCGCGCCGCATCGATCGAGCGGAACAGGATCAAGAACGCTCAACTTGTCACAGCGACGCTCGCGAAGCAGCTACCCGCGCTTGCGGGTCAGCGGCCGGACCTTTCGAGTGAAATCGCCAAGTGCGCCAATCAGCTCAAGCAGGTCGCTCGCTATTTTGCCGGGCGAGACGACGCGCCCGATGCAAGCGCATTCGAGGCGGTCATAAACACCCTCTCCCAAGTCGCTACGCCGCCAACTCCTGAAGCAGCAAGGGCTTACATGGAGGCGCTTGTCCAGACAGGCGCGCTAAGCAAGGCCGACCTAGTGAAGCTTGCCAGAGGTGTTTCCGACACGACACTGGCCGACAGCAGAGACGTCACGCAACACCATTAGAGGGTCGGCGCTCCAACGATCAGTCGGGAGGCGGCGCGGCAAAGGAGTCAAGTGTTCGCTCGCCCTGACCTCGATTGCTCATCGACGAATTGCCCCCCCACTGCGTGAATCGCTTGGGAGATCAACTCGTTGACCTGCTCAAGATACCTCGCCGACTCTGGCGACATCACGGCGCTCGGGATCGGGGCTCCCCTCTCATTAATTGCAGCGATGCGCATGGCACGGCGGCGAGTTGATCCGGATCCGCGCTCGTCGTAGGCAGTACGCCATTCACTCAACTCAGCCTCCACAAGGCGTTTGCGGCACAACCGCTGAAGCCCTGCGGCGATAATTCGACGAGCGCGTGTTGTCGCGCGCTGTTCTTCGTCCACCTCCCGCTCAGCCAGCGGCCGGTCCAGATATCGAGAGATCGCCTCCAGCATAGCTGTATGGAGGTCAGCGATTGGACGCAATGTGTCGTACTCGGTCCCCATTTCGCCGGCGATCCGCTTGTTGAGGGCTTTGACCCGGGTCCAATGCTCGCGGCGGACGTTTGCGTACACCCCTAGGCCCAGCCGAGCCTGCCAAATCTTGTTGTACCTCGTTGCGCCATCCTGGATCGCGAAGGAGATTCCGATCGGCGAGTAAAGGAGTGCTGCCGTTGCTTCTGCCTTCGGTTCTGCGGCTCGCTGGCAGAAGTCGACTAGGCCTTCAAGTTGGCCAACCATGTAAGCGTTGGCTTTCCGCGGCAGGGACGACAGACGCTTTTGAGTGTTGCCCAGCATGAAGCAGCGATCATCAATGCCACTTTCGAGGGTCTGGATTATCCGAGCACCGACGGCGTCGCGTAAGCTCGAAAGGGCGCTGACCACCGACGCCATGACATGAGCCCTGCGCTCGGACATCCCGGCAAGATTATGCCCCTTGATTTGATCGAAGTGCGTAAATGCTATCGCGAGTTTGTCCTCGTTGCCGCTGATCGCGAGCGCCTTTAACACAGAAAGGGGCGCGGCTTGCATGGGTTGCTGGGCGTTGTCCACCAGCAACACCACATCCACGACCTCGAACTTTCGGGTGATTGAGCTGGAGACACTCGTTGCGTCGTCAGGCGTATGGCCAAGCCCTTGGCCATCAATCAGGACAAGCCTCGATGCGTTGGGGCGAATATCGGAATAGAGCGGGCCGCGGACACGTATGCCGTTGACTACGGGCGTGAGAAGTCGACCGAAGTGCGGCCAATAGTTGCTTGAGAACCAACGGATGTTTCGGATGAATTCGTCGCGATCATCCGTCTCGAACGTCCACGATTCTGGCCAGCCCGACCGCCCGTTGGTGAGATTGCCTAGTTGGATGAGTTCGAAACGGCTCTGTACCAGTTCCATCACATCTTGGATGAGCTCATGGAATGTCTCCAGCGCATGCAGTTCCGCCTCGAACGCCTCCCCAAGAAGTTCCAGATAAGCGTCGTGGTCCTGCTTAGTAACGTCCCCATCTGCGACCCCGAGGTCCTCGGAAATCCTCGCGGAGACTGCTTGGACCAATCCCTCGATGCGCCCAACTAGACCTTCGACCATCGCCCGATTGGCTGCGACTTCTGCCTGCGGGAGCACGTCCTCGTCGTCGAACTGTTGGACCTCAAGGTCCTCTTCTTCGTCGTCGAAGGAGAAGTCCTCGTCCGCCGCTCCCCCCGAACCCCAAGCACCCAGTATGTAGCTAAGCCGGAACTTCTGATCACGATGGTTGAGAAAGCGGTCGGCCGCGCGCGCCAAGGGCGCGCCGCGATACATGGCAATGGCCGCGTCGAGGACACATTCCTCTATCAGGGTCTGGACTTGGAATTCAGTGAAGAACGTCACGACCGCGCGATAGTCTTCGCCAGTGGCAACCACTTCGATATCAGCGATCGTAGTCTTTGCCGGTGCGGTGGAAGGGAAGCGATCTGTTTCCGGGTCGGATCCGATCAACTGCCGCAGGAGCGTCGTCTTGCCGGCGCCGGTAGTTCCGACGAAGAGGACACGCGAGAACCCCTCGCTGCTGTCAGGCAAGCGGATGAAGGCATCCCTCAGGAGCTCAGGGTCTTCCGTTCCCGCCTGCAGGTCGTCGAAGAACGCCGCCACTACCGGGGCGGCGAAGCGGGTCTCTGCCTCTTTGCGGCGGGACGCGTTCCACCAGCTCGGATCACGCAGAAGTTCGTTCATCTGATCGACCAGCCGATCAGCCTCCTCGGCGTCGTCAGTGCCCAAGCCGCGCCGCATTTTCCGCCCCGGACGATTCTGGGTGTCAAGGCGCAGCGGGTGGCGGAACGTCAGGCTCCACCCCGGCCGATTTGAGCGCGTCTTCGACGCTGTAAGCGTTTTCGCCATCGTTGTACCGCGTTGTCCCCGTTTGGGATTGACTCGCGCCGTCGCTGCCTCCATGGCTCGTAACAACGCGCTACAACATGGAGTCTCTCAAGTGGCCAGCAAGGTCAAGCCCCGCCTCTTCCTGATCACCTTCGACCTCGCGGGTCCGCGCCCCGGCGATCGCCGGTACAACGACGTGGACCGCGCCCTTCGCCGCCTGGGTGAACTGCACAAGCCCGTTAAGCAGGTCCGCCTTTTGGTGGCCGACGCGCTCCCGAGGCGCATTAGCCGCAGAATCCGCCACTACATCGGCTCAGCCGGGAACATCACCGTCCTGCGAATCGGTCGGCTTTCCGAGATTGACATCGCCGATCCGATCCTTCGGCGCGCGATCCGCAATCTGATTCTCCAGCATGGCGTCTAGGCAGCGAGGCGGCCATGGGGAAATCAGATCTTCACAAGGAAAAGCTGCCCCTCTGCCCCAAGCGGACGGTCGGAGTGGCTCCAGGCTTGTTCAGCGGACATCGGCCTCTGTCACGGCTGTCTTGGAATACTAGCCGAGCGCGCGCACCCACGAAGCGATCTCGGCCCTGCTACCGCAGACTGTCGAGCCGTTCTTGCGAAATCTGAGCTACAAGGTCTGCCAGCACACCTATGCGCTGGTCCAGCCAGGCCAACTCGTCTTGGCTGATCTTGTAATGCTCGGAGTAGCGGGCATCGACGTAAGCGCGCCTTAGCAGTTCGAAGCAACGTTGCTCGAACTTCGTCCTCCGCGGCCAGGCTGCTGTCAGCCGGCCATCGAGCTGCTCAGCCTGTGACCTAAGGAAATTCAGCTTGTGGGATTTCGGGCTGTAGAGCGTCCGCACCAGCAGGAGGCAGTGGTAGAGCCGCTCGGTCGCTTGGTGGAAGTGAAACGCGGCCAACTTCTCCCACCCGCGATCTATGTCCATCTTTGCGTGAGCGACGAATTGCTCTGCGCTCTCGAACCACTCGCGAAAGTACCCCTCCGCTTCCGTCAAAGCCTCAGCGGGCTCCAGCTTCTTCGGCCGATCGAAGGGATGCCCCGAGGCCTCGTAGAGCACCACGCCATCGCGGATGATGTCAGTGAAGAAGTAGCGCCCGTGCTTCAGGCGCTTGTTCACGTCAGCCAAGCTATGGACGATGAAGTTGGCCGGCGCAGTGAGGCGATGGGTGATCTGGTACTCGCGCAGCAGATGGTCATCGGCGCCGACCCAGAACTCCAAGACATCCGTCAGCTTCTCATTGTTCACCACGACCAGGAGATCGTAGTCCGAGATGTAGCCGCCGACCGGATCATCGACCCAATCTCCTCGGGCGTATGATCCGAACAGGATGACCTTGAGAATCTGGCCATCGCGCTTGTGCTCCGAATGTCCGCCTGCGGTCGCGGCCTCGAACTCTGAAAACAGAATCTCGACCGCGCGAGCGAGCTCCCGGCGCTTGGCCTCAGGCAGATGATCGAGGCTCGTTTTCAT
>JAEXKM010000399.1 GCA_023445705.1 Pseudomonadota bacterium | reverse complement strand
CGATCTCGCGCAGCCCATTCTTTCCATCGTGCGAGAAGATCTTTCGGTAGCCGTAAGGCACCCTTCCAGACTGAAGGCCGCTCTTAACCGTCCCCTCGACGCCACGCCGGCTCTTGGCCGCGAGATTCCTTACGTAGCTGGCGTTCTGGACCGCCTTGAAGGCGACCTCCATGTCGCTGACCTCGCCGGAACCGACCGTATAGATCTTGATGTCGAGGAACTCGAGTTCTTCAACGACCCCATGAGCGCCGGAGGCTTGCCGGCTCAGGCGGTCCAGATCCTCGACGACGAGAATCTCGAACTCACCACGGTTGGCCGACGCCATCATCTCGAAGAAGCCCGCCCGCCCCTCGAACGTCGTCCCGCTGCGTTCGGCGTCATGGAAGGCGCGCGTCTCGATCCATCCGTGACGCGCGCCGTACTCCTGACAAATCCGGATCTGGTCTTCGATCGACTTGAAATGCTGGTGAACGGTAGAATACCGCGCATAGATCGCAAAACGGGTTCCAGAAGGCAGCGCCGCGGTCACGTCGTGGTTCCAAGATCGCGCCGGGCCATGACGCGGGCCAACGCCAGCACCAGGGGAACGAGGGCCGCCTCGTCCGGATCAAGCGCCCTGCACTGCTCTCTTTCTTTTTGTTCCCGACGGCTCGCGGCCAACAACGTCGCGAGCGAACGGTCGCCTTCGGTCCCGTCCCGACATTGCCGCGCGCAAGGCGGAGGAGCCTGAAGATCACTCATTCTATATGTATCCAGTTGTGGTTGCGCGCTCGCACGCTTCGGCGCGGCGCAAAGCGCCGCGCGGGTAACGCGGCTTGATCGGCCGAACTGCCGAAACCCGACCTTTTGGCAACCTGGGTCGTACTCGGCGCCGAAGATGCTTGGCAGCGCCTTCGGCCAGCGGCTCTGCCAAGACCTCGAAATCCCGCCGATCAGTCGTGGGACAAGTAGGTGTCGAGGATGTGCCGAATGATGCCGGCCTCTTCTTGGCAAATCTCACGATAGCCGGTGCGCCGGTCGCGCGAGAAGGCACTGCGATATCCATAGGGAACCGGGCCCTGGATGGGATCGTCATGGACCTTTCGATTGCGATTAGGACGCTCCTGATGACCGCCCTTCTCCAGGCCATGCCTCCGCGCAGCCCCGTCCGCCACGGTAATGATCTCCACGCTGGCCTCCCTAGCGACCTCGAAGATTTGCACCAGGCCGCTCCAATCGCGGCTAAGGCGATCCAGATCCCTGACGACCACCGCATCGATCTGGCGGCGGCCCATCGCGGCGGTCAGCGCATGCAACCCTGGCCGATCTCCATGGCTACCCGACGCGCCGTGATCTTCGAACACGGCGACAATCCTCATGCGATGCTCGAGCGCGAAAGCCTTGCATTGCGCCATCTGCTCGGCGACCGGGTCCTCGCCCGGCTGCCAAGTCGCGGACCGACCGTAGATGGCCACCTGCATAGGGATGTTCTCGTCCATCGCTAGGCCTCGCTGACCAGCGCGATGCGCGAGGCCGGGATCAGAACTTGGCCGACGAGCGAACTCGCATGATCCGTCGCAACGATCCGCCCGATGAGCCCGCGCTCGCGGCGCAGTTGCTCGGCTACGTCGCGAAGGTCGACAGCGTCCAGTTGCACATGAACATATCCACCACCGACAATATTGACTCCAAAATTCATGCTTTTCTCCGAATACCGCCACATATGGCGTTCACAAATGGAGTCATTGCACGTCAATTGAACTCGAAAAATGCGATTCAACCGTCAGGCTTTTTGTAAAGAAACTACTCGCGTACCCAATGTGTTTCTTAACAAATTCAATATTTATTGACAGGGATATTTTTTTACTTTATAGACGCAACATCGGACGGGTGGCGATCTATTCCCTCGACCGACACTTTCAGCCCCCTTCAAGGAGGATGTCGTGTCGACTCGTCGGCCTACCCTTTCGCCTGCCCAGCTCAAGCGCATGCTGGACGTCCTGTTGAACATCGGCTTCACCGCCAAGCGCGTGGAGATTTCCCCCGAAGGGGCGATGTCGCTCTACGCCGATGGCGCGCCCGCCGAGGTCGTCGCGCCCGATCCGCTCGCCGCGTGGGAGGCCAAGCATGGCCTCTCGCATTAAGAAGGGCATCCATCGGACGACGGCCCGCCTCGCCGACGGCGCCATCAAGACCTACGTGTACGCATGGAAGGGCGGCCCACGGCTGGAAGCCGAGCCCGGGACCGCCGCTTTTGATGTCGAATACGCGAGGGCGATCGCCGCGCACCGCGGCGGCGCAGCGAGCGGGACGCTCTCCCAGCTGGCCAGAGAATACCGGGCCTCGCCGGAGTTTGCGGGCCTGGCCGAGAGTACTCAGGCCGAACGCCGGCGGTTTCTCGACATGATCCAGGACACCAAGGCGCCGCGGGCGATCGGGGACCTGCCGATCAAGGCGCTGGACGACCCACGCGTCCGCCAGCACCTGCTGGCATGGCGCGATCAATGGCGAAGCACGCCGCGCAAAGCTGACTACGCCATGCAGGTGCTGTCGGCGCTGCTCAGCTGGGCGAAGAACCGCGGCCTGATCGCCACGAACGTCCTGATCGGCCACGCGACGCTTTACCAGTCGAACCGGGCCGAGATCACGTGGACCGACGATGACGTCGCCCGCTTCGCGGCAGCTGCGGCATCGCCTGAGGTGGGCTTCATCGTGCGCTTGGCGGCACTGACGGGCCTTCGGCGCGCGGATCTGCTGCGGCTCGAATGGGCGCACATCAGCGACGTCGCGATCCAGCTGACGCCGCTGAAGACCAGTCGGTGCCGCCAACCCCGGCGCGTCATCGTGCCCCTGCTCGACGAAACGCTCGCCCTGCTGAAGGAGATCAAGGAGCAGCAAGAGCGTCGCTGGACCGAACTCGCCGGGGCGGCGATGCATAAGGGCACGTCCGCGCCACCCAAACCGCACACCGTGCTCAGCAACACCCGCGGGCGCGCCTGGACCAAGGACGGCGCCGAGCACCAGGTGCTGGAGACCAAGCAGAAGCTCGGCATCGACAAGCACTTGCATGACTGCCGCGGCAGTTTCGCCACGCGCCTGCGCAAGGCCGGGGCCACGGCGTCGGAAATCGCCGACATCCTGGGCTGGACCGAAGCGCGCGTCGAACGCCTGTTGGCGCTCTACGTCGACACTGACGACGTGGTCCGCGACTTCGCCGAACGCATCCGGGCGAAGTCCGCCGCGCGGCGGCAATTGACCTGAAAATCTGGCGCATGCCGCGCCCACTATGGAGAACAATCATGACCAGTACCGGAATGATCGACGGCGGAGGACCGCCCCTCGCGCCTTCTCGAATTCTTGAGCGTCGGACCAGCCCGGGTGTCTACGGCGCTCGGCTCGGCCCGACCTGGCTCGGGAGCCGGCGGCCGCCGCCGCTCGGCCCGACGGCGATCGGCCTCCTGATCCAACCGCCCATGCCGGAGGGCGACCGGTGGCGCGAACTGGACTGCGACGGCTATGCGCGCCAGATGGTGCAGCTTGAGCAGACCGGAACGCATCGGTTCATCGCGACAACGGGCGCCGTTTTCGATCTCGCGGCCCAACAGATCGCCCCTGTCCGGCATCTGGGCATCTTCGACGGCGATCAGTTGCTCTATTTCGGAGCGCTCCTCCTGACTCAGTCGTCGGGGCAGAACGGCATCCATCTGCCGCCCCGCTCGCTCCAGGTGAAGCTTAAGCGGTAATGTTCCCCGGCGGGGAACCTCATCGCAGGTCGATGGGGTTTTCGCTCCCCCAACTACCGCGCACCGCGACGCCGGCACTCGTCGCTGCCGGCGTTCTTGGGGTCGGAGCACATCAGGTCGACGATCTGCTCACGAAGTCCGCCCGGCCCCTCGCACCTCGGGCCGCGTCGAATTTCGTCGAACCGTCGCTGCTGCTCTTCAGCCGACACCGGCCGCGATTGGTTCGCGACATGCTGCATGCAACCGGACGCGGCCCAGCTCGCCTGTGTCGCGTCACGGTCCAGTACGAACGAGCCGTTATAGAAGGTTTGCAGCACCTCCTGCCTCTCACGCCCGCCCTCACGATAAATCGTGCATCGGACTTCGTCGCCGAGGGGCGTTTTGAAGCGATACGATCGAACGGTGTCCTGCGCCTGAGCCAAGCCCGCGAGGAGGAGCAGGCCGGCCGCCGCGGCGCCCCCAAGCCAAACTCTCATCGGGCCGCTCCCGCCAGGTATCGCTGGGCCATCGGCGAGTCCGCCGGGATCACCGTCGCCGCGCCGCAGGTCCGGCAATAGCTGTCCTTACGCCCCATCCGCCACAGGCTGTAGCAAAGGCCCGGGACGATGAGGAACAGCCAGAGCAAGATCTCGATTGCACTGCTGCCGCGATTGCGGACGCGCGGCTTACCCACGCTGCCGCAGGACGTACAAAATACGCGATGGGACATATCAACCTCCGCCCTCCAATTAATATGTAGGCTATTAGCCCGTGGATTAACGCGGGTTGAATCGGTCGCTTGTCCGCATGGACGGGCTCGCGCTCTTGGCGTGGAATCTCAGACGACTCCGCGCGGAGCGAGGTGTGTCGCAGGAACGGCTCGCCGCCGATTCCGGTGTGGATCGCGCCTACATCAGCGAATTGGAACGTCAGCGCGGAAACCCGTCGCTTCCGCTGCTTGATCGCCTAGCACGCATTCTCGAAGTGCCGCTGGCCGAGTTCTTTGTAGAGCCGCCGGAGGGAACGGAAGCGCCTCGTCCGCTGCAAAGCGGGCGAAAGCGGACGACCTCGCCGAGGTGACAGAGGTGATGAGCCACTCAGGTCGCTATTAGCTCGACGAGCACCTGAAGCTGATCATCTCGCCCCCGTCAAAAGGCGCACTTGCTGCTCCACCTTTACCTTCGGCGCGATTTCTACCGAGGCTAGGTTAGATTTTCGGACCACCAATAAATCCCCCTATCCGGCGCACCAACACTACCATACACTTATCCCGACACGCCGCCGCGCGGCATATGCATTTCATCGCGAGCGGTCTCAAGGGAAAATTGGCGCTCGTCTTGGGGTGTTTGCGAGAAGGTCCGGTATATGAAGCGCATCCTCGTGACCGGCGGCGCCGGCTTCATCGGCTCGCACCTATGCGAACGGCTGCTGGATCAGGGACACGAGGTGCTTTGCGTCGATAACTTCTATACGGGCGCCCGACGCAACGTCGCTCACCTGCTACCGAACCCTGACTTTGAGCTTATGCGCCACGATGTGACCTTCCCTCTCTATGTAGAGGTCGACGAGATCTACAATCTGGCCTGCCCGGCCTCGCCGCTGCACTACCAGTCCGATCCCGTGCAGACGACCAAGACGTCGGTGCACGGCGCAATCAACGTGCTCGGCCTAGCCAAACGGCGGCGGGCCAAGATTTTCCAGGCCTCCACGAGCGAGGTTTATGGCGACCCTACTGTACACCCCCAGCCGGAAGAGTACTGGGGCAATGTCAATCCTATCGGCGTCCGCTCCTGCTACGACGAGGGTAAGCGCTGCGCCGAGACCCTGTTCTTCGACTACCATCGGCAGCACGACGTGAAGATCAAGGTAGCGCGTATCTTCAACACCTATGGTCCACGCATGCACCCAAACGACGGGCGGGTCGTGTCGAACTTCATCATCCAGGCGCTGAGGGGTGAGGCGATTACACTCTACGGCGAGGGCATACAGACTCGCTCATTCTGCTTCGTTGACGATCTCGTGGAAGGCTTTCTGCGTTTGATGGACACCGACGACGACATTACAGGCCCGATCAACCTCGGCAACCCCGGAGAATTCACCATCAAAGCCCTTGCGGAGAAGGTGATCGCGCTGACCGGGTCGAAGTCGAAGATCGAGCACCGGCCGCTCCCCTCTGACGACCCACAGCGGCGCCAACCCGACATCACCAAGGCGAAGAAGCTCACGGGTTGGGAGCCCACAACGGACCTCGATGCAGGGCTGCTAGCAACGATCGCGTACTTCGATCGGGTGCTGCGGACGAACGTCGTTCATTTGCCGATTGAGATCACTGGTCCAAACAACGCTGCCCGGGCAGGGCAGTCGTATTGACGGGCAAGAGCAGCCTCGATGCCACCAGCACGCCTCAGGTCACTCCATGGCGTCAAAAGCGAAAGCTACGAAGGGCTTGCCTCCCCACTGTCGGCTGCGCATGCCCCCTGATGGATGCCACCTAGATATTCGTAAGCCGAAGGCTTGGGGCAAACACGTCTCCGCCGATTGGAGACTCCGTTCCAAAACATTCTGGTCTCACATAGATCGCATCGCCCCAGACAAGCTCTGGGCCTGGCTCTCTATGTAGATTTCCAAGATTGTAGAGCGTGAGACCGCAATGCGTCGTCAAATGCCGATTTACCGCCCAAAAATCGACGTCCCCGGAGTACACACTCGTAAATGCCACCTCGACCATTAGCAATTCTACCTTGTTGAGCAGCGCAACCGCCCCTTCAAATACCTCCTGCTCCCCCCCCTGAACATCGATCTTCAGCCAAACCGGCTGAGTAATATCTCCCGGCAGAAGAGCATCTAAAGGGCAAATATCGACCATTACCTTATCCAGTATGTTTACATTCCATGTTTTCTCAAATTGATCCTGTAATGGTCTCGTGCTGCTGAGTTCCGAATAGGAGTATCGGTTAAATTTAACCGTACCACGGGCCGCACCAGCCGCCACGGCGTGCACGTGCGTTCGTGGGTCGTCGTCAAAAGTCTGGCTGAGTTGGCTAGCAAGCGCGGGATCGGCTTCAACGCAATGGATAGTCGCATCCGGAAAAAAACGCCTCGCCGCGCGGGCCCAAGCTCCGCGATTTGCGCCAACATCTACCAGGGTTCCAGGCCGCCGAACGCCCGCCGGCATCAACGGCAGTCCCACCGCAAGCGCGTCGCTACACGCATCTGACGAAGAAGCGAATGCGCTAGCTGCGATTCCATCCCACCCGGCCCTAAGGAACAGATTGGCCCAGTCTTCAGTCGACATCTGCCCTCCATGCAGTTCCATACCAAGATAGATTTACTACACGTCCAACACGCAGCATGCACCGCGACCATGACGGGTGGGACCAAAGCGCGATCTGCCTGTCCGACCTCGCTCCGCTGGCAGACATCGTCTCTGGGAAGGCGCAGCTTCCAGGATTTCAATGTATATCGCAATCCACAAATGTAGTTTTCGCAGCCTGGACAGGCGGTGCAGGATGTGATGGTGTTCGACTTAAGAGCGAGTGAGGCACCTATACGGTGGCCTGCTGAGCACGGGACAGCACCCGGCCGTTAGTGAGGATGACAATGATTGGTGAAGTCGTCGCCCTGCCCCGACGCCAGCCGAGCGAGAACAGCCTAAGGTCACGGCTCGGAAGCCTCATTGCGATCATGCATGCAATTGAAGCAGGCGAGCTGCTCGCAGCGCTTCCCGAGTGCGAGATCGCTCGCTCGCAACACAAGATAGCGCTCGCGCTGCTTGAGTTACTCGAACGCGAGCTTAGCGATTTGTATGAGGCGAGCGCTAGTTAGCGAGGAATTTTCGGCGCTAGTGTCGACCTGCGTTTTTTGATTTCGCGATCACAACAGAGCGCCCTAGGCCGGTCCTCTTTGCGACCTCCGATCTATCTCGAGCGTAACTCGGGGCCACCATCGGATAGTCGTGCGGAAGATCCCATTTCCTTCGATAATCTTCCGGGGTCATACCGTACTTCGCCATGAGGTGCCTTCGCAGCGAACGATAGTGTTTACCGTCTTCAAGGCTAATCAGGTACTCGTCAGTGATCGACTGGTCGACTGGCACTGCAGGCTGGACCGTCACCAAAGTCGGCCCCTTTGCACTTGGGGGCTCTGGTTGCTGCGTCAGCGGAATGACGGGCGCCTCTGACGTTTCCACAGCAGCGACGACGTTCACCGCGCCGTCTCGGTCTGCAAGAGCACTACGGATGTCCCTGATCAAACTGCCGAGGTCCGCGCGCTCGACGGTATTGTTTGCAAGATAGGCAACGGCGATTTCGGTCGCCAGGCGAGCTTCGAGCTCGGCTTCAATTCGCTCCACCATTGAGGCGACTCCATTGCTGCCCGGTAAGTCGGGGATTTTGGCCGGGATATATATCGCGGCGCATCTCGTCAACATACCGGCGATCTCCACCGCATTTGGTTGATAAGTGAATACTGGTAATGTTTCGCTGACTCCCTCGCAGCCTCGGCATCGACGCTCAAATCTCCAGCGTAAGGGCCAACTCGATGAACTTGCGCAATGATCGGAAACTACAGAGGCAATTCGAGAGGGAACATGCGAACATAGTTATATGGACTGCCCGACATCCGACAAATTCCTCGTCGGACGTCCTCGCTTGGTGCGACAGGGTTCTCAGTTACGATGAGCGCGTCCGCGAAGAGCAATTGCCCCATCCTACGCAGCGCGATGCCTATCGGCTCGCGCGAGGTCTGGTGCGGTATGCCCTATCGGCATCGTCACGCTGTGTCGAACCGACCTCGTGGATTCTCGGATCGGGCGAGAGAGGGCGGCCTATTGTAAAATCGCCGCGGCTCGACGACGTGGACTTTTCCGTGACCCATTGCGAGGGCTTGGTCGCTGTTGCCGTAGCCTCCCTTCCCGGAGTGAATATCGGCGTCGACTTCGAACCCCTCCACCGTCCCGCATACGATACTGGCGTAGTTGACGCTTACTTCCATCCGAACGAGGCGAGATATGTCAGGGCGCTCGAGAGCGCCCGGAGCACGCGATTTCTCGAACTCTGGACCCTCAAGGAAGCTTATCTGAAGGCTACGGGAGAAGGTCTTTCCGGGCTATCCCGCGCACCATCGTTTGTTGTCGCCGGCACCGTCCAGGAAACGAAGGAAATCCGAGAGCAGGCGTATGTCGCTGCTGGGTGCATACGCATACGCGACACTCACCAGGGTGCAGTCGTTGTTCGGGGAGGGGCAGGCCTCCCACCCCTCACAATTCGATTTTCGGAGTTCGATCCCACATCGCTTGTGGTGCGCGCTTGCGAGAACATCCACCTTGTCGACGCGCTCGCGCTCTGGCCGGAAGATCTGTAGATGGGCCGCGCCGCACGGATCGTCGCGCCGCGAGCCCAAGCAACGGCTCAACTCGTCTGCTTCGCCCACGCAGGTGGAGGCGAGGCTAGCTACTACGGTTGGATCCCGCGGCTGCCACCTTGGGTAGAACTCATAACAATTGAAGCCCCGGGGCGTGGCCGGCGATCTGATGAGTCGGCGGCCATGAATGTCGCTGAGGTCGTGGAGCGCAATGTCTCCGATCTCGCGAAATGTATTCGTCTACCGTATGCGACATTCGGTCATAGTTTCGGCGCGCATATGGCCTATCGTTATGTCCGTTCGTCGGAGGGGCTGATAGAACGTCCCTCAGTCATGATCCAATCTGCCGCCCAACCTCTTTGGCGTTTGCAGTCTCCATTTGCTCTCGACGACGAGAACCTCATCCGGTGGATGCTGAAAAACGGCGGCGGCGCAGAAGTCTTGGCGCATCCGAGCATTCTCGAGCGCGCCCTTGTTAATCTGCGCGCCGATTTGCACCTGCTTCGCGATCCGGACTTGATTGCCACCCACACAGTAGATGTGCCGATCGCGACCTTCGCCGGACAGGATGATACGATCGTCACGCCGAGCCTGGTGTCTGAATGGGCGAATCTTACAACAGCAGGCTGTGAGCACCACCTCTTCCCCGGCGGCCATTTTTTCCATCAAGAACGGCGGGATGAGGTGCTTCAGGCGATACAACGCATCGTCCGCCCCTACGCCGAGAAAATGTCATTGTAGGCGCAACATTGTCGCGCGCCCATTTCGACTTGCATACACTTTATCATACCGCCAATTTGATCCGAAATACGTGTTCGGCGGAAGGTCGTAATGTTCAACATTCGGTTCCTGTCTCTGGGCCTCGCGGCCGCGCTCCTCGTCGCATGCACGAGCGCCAAGATGCCCGACGAGAGGCAGAGCACGACATTGCGGAACGTCGACAACTTCGTCCTCGTCGACGCCAATCTCGAGGCTCACGAACTCTATCGTATGAGCGACGCCTCTGCGATTGTCCTGGTCACCCAAGCCAATGGTTGCCCGATCGTCCGCGGCCTGACGCCGCTCCTAGTGGCGCTTAAGGAAAAATATGGCGAAAAGGGAGTTCAAGTCTTCCTATTGAACTCAACTCTACATGATAGCCGAGAGGACATCCTCGCCGAGGCCGCGGAGTTCAAGTTCCCCGTACCGGTCCTTATGGATAGCCAGCAATTGATCGGCGAGTCGCTCGGCGTGACACGTACCGCAGAAGCGTTCGTTATCGATCCAAAATCCTGGCGGGTCGTCTATCATGGACCACTAACCGATGGGCCGGTTTATGGGGGACAAAGAGCGCCACGGCGGCACTTCGTCGACGAGAGTATCGAGGCGATCTTGAGCGGTGGAGCACCGCCACAAGACGCCCCAGCAGCGATGGGCTGCCTCATCAACTTTCCGGAGCGAGATCGGGCCGGCGGCCCACGACAGCTGTCCTATGTACGGGATGTTGCACCGCTCCTCATAGAGAATTGTGTGCAATGCCACAGGCAAGGCGGGGTCGCGCCCTGGGCGATGCGAGACTACGAGACGGTAAGGGGCTTTGCGCCGATGATCCGTGAGGTGCTGCGAACAAAACGCATGCCACCGTGGGGCGCTGATCCGCATGTCGGGACGTTTCGCGGGGATCGCAGCCTAAGCGACGACCAGGTCAAGGCCATAGTCCACTGGATAGAGGCCGGCTCTCCACGAGGCGACGGCGCTGACCCACTGCTCAAGGTCCAGATCGTGGAGGAGGAGTGGCCGCTCGGCAAACCGGATCTGGTCTTAGATGTGCCCGCATTTACCGTACCTGCGACCGGCGTCATCGACTACCAACGGCCCTACATCGCAAACCCGATGAAGGAGGCGAAATGGCTCCGCGCGACGACAATCAAAGTTGGCGATACGCGCGCCGTTCATCATATGCTTGCGGGCTATATGCCGTCCATCCCCGCCGACGGAAAGGCACTTGAGACGCGATGGAAGCACTTCGTAGGGGGCTATGCAGTGGGCGCGGAGTCCACGATTCTCCCCCCTGGGGCCGGCGTCTACCTACCCGCGGGAGGAGCGATCGGCGTTCAAGCGCACTACACACCCTTTGGTAAGTCAGTTGTCGATCGGACTAGGATTGCGCTCTATTTTCACAAGGTACCGCCCGAGTGGGCGATGCAGAGCGCAGTAATAGCTGACCTAAGTTTGGCAATTCCTCCCTATGCACAACGGCATGACGAGACAGCCTATCTTACCTTTCCTGCCGATGCGCTGCTCTACGGGGCGTTCCCTCACGCCCACTACAGAGGCTATGCCGCTTCACTAATAATGAAGCCGCAAAATAGCGAACCGCAGCTCCTACTTCGGCTGCCTCGATACGATTTCAACTGGCAGCGAATGTACGATTTCGAACGTCCGGTCGAGATACCTGCCGGTACGAAGATGATCGCCCGTTT
>JAEXKM010000392.1 GCA_023445705.1 Pseudomonadota bacterium | reverse complement strand
CGCTCAACGGCTTCGCCAACTTCGTTCTCGCCGCCACCCCGCTCCTCGCCGTGGCCGTCGCCATCATCACCAAGGCCGCCGGCGTCGCCTGACCCGGAGAGGCTCCAAGTTGACCTTCCGTTACGTTGACCGATAGGCGGAGGCGCCTCAAAGGAAGGGGATGAACATGTCCCCGGAGGCCCTTCGCGAGATGGCGCGGCACATGGTGGAAACCGTGCCCCAGGCCTCCGCCCTCGGCTTTAAGTTGCTCTCCGTCGAGCCCGGAAAGGGCTCCATCCTCACCCCCTGGCGGGAAGACCTCGTCGGCGACCCCGACACCGGCGTCATCGCCGGCGGCGTGCTCACCGCGGTCCTCGACCACGTCTGCGGCCTGGCGATCATCTCGACCGCCAAGGACCGGACGACGCCGCTCTCCACCGCCACCCTGGACCTGCGCATCGACTATATGCGCCCGGCCGCGCCCCGCGCTGACATCACGGCCGAAGCCCACTGCTACAAGCTGACCCGCAACATCGCCTTCGTCCGCGCCCACGCCTTCGACGCCGACCCGCAGGATCCGATCGCCACCGCCCAGGCCGCCTTCGTCCTCAAGCGCGCGGAGGCCCAGCAATGACCGCCGCCGAGCGCCTCGAGACCTTTCTGGGCCGCGTCCCCTACGTCTGTTTCCTCGGCATGCGCGCCGAGCTGGCCGGCGACGAGATGACCGCGATCCTGCCCTTCGCCCCCCACCTGATCGGCAATGTCGTCCTGCCGGCCCTGCACGGCGGGGTCATCGGCGCCTTCATGGAAATGACCGCGCTGGCGCAGCTCTCGGTCACCCAGCCCAGCGCCAAGGTCCACAAGACCATCGACATCACCATCGAGTACCTGCGGCCTGGCAAGGCCATGACCACCTACGCCCGCGCCGACGTGCGCAAGATCGGCCGCCAGATCGCCAACGTCCACGTCGAGGCCTGGCAGGAGTCGCGCCTGAAACCGGTGGCCGCCATTCGCGGACACTTCATGCTGAGCGGGACCTGACTCGGCACGAACCGGCCTCCAGCCTGACGCCCATGAGAGAAATTCTGTCTTGAGCATCCCGAGCCTCCCGCTAGGGATCACGCCGTGATCAGCTTCCAATCCGTCGGCAAGACCTTCGCGCGCGCCTCTGCGCCCGCCCTGCACGGCGTCAGTCTCGATATCGCCCCCGGCGAGGTCTTCGGCGTCATCGGCCAGTCCGGCGCGGGCAAGTCGACTCTCATCCGCCTGATCAACGGGCTGGAGCTGCCCAGCGCCGGCCGCGTCGTGACCGACGGCGAGGATGTCGGCGCGCTCGACGCCAACGCTCTTCGGGCCCTGCGCCGCCGGGTCGGCATGATCTTCCAGCACTTCAACTTGCTGGCTTCGAAGACGGTGGCGGCCAATGTCGCCTTCCCGCTCAAGGTGGCCGGCGTCCCGGCTGGCCAGATCGAAACGCGCGTCGCCGAGCTGCTGGCGCGTGTCGGGCTCTCGGAGCATGCCCGCAAATATCCGGCCCAGCTCTCCGGCGGCCAGAAGCAGCGCGTCGGCATCGCCCGCGCCCTGGCCAGCGACCCGAAGATCCTGCTCTGCGACGAGGCGACCAGCGCCTTGGACCCGCAGACCACCGAACAGATCCTCGACCTCCTCGGCCAGCTCAATCGCGAGCTCGGCCTGACCATCGTGCTGATCACCCACGAGATGGAGGTGATCCGCCGCGTCTGCCATCGCGTGGCCGTGCTCGACGCCGGCCAGGTGGTCGAGAGCGGCGAGGTCGCCGAGGTCTTCCTGCATCCGCACCACCCCGTCACCCGCCGGCTGGTGGCCGACGCCGCCGGCCTGGCCGGAGAAGGCGCGCCCGCCGGCGCCCTGCGCCTCACCTTCCGCGGCGCGGCGACCTATGAGCCGATCCTCGGCCGCATCGCCCGCGACACCGGCGTCGACTATTCGATCCTGGCCGGCCGTATCGACCGCATCCGCGACGAGCCCTACGGCCAGCTCCTGGTCTCCCTGGTCGGCGGCGACGTCGGCCTGGCTCGCCAGCGGCTTGAAGCCGCCGGCGTCCGTGTCGAGGAGGCCTGACGCATGTTCGCCAACGTCAACTGGGCCGATATCGGCCAGGCCACCCTGGACACCCTGGTGATGCTGGCCGGCTCGCTCGGCTTTTCGGTGCTGCTCGGCCTGCCGCTCGGCGTCGTACTCTTCCTGACCGGCCGCGGACGGCTGCTGGCCAATCCGGCCGCGAACGCCGCACTGTCCTTCGCGGTCAACGTGCTGCGCTCGGTGCCCTTCGTCATCCTGCTGATCGTCATGATCCCGCTGACCATGCTGCTGGTGGGGACTTCGCTCGGCGTCGCCGGGGCCATCCCGCCGCTGGTGGTGGGCGCGGCCCCGTTCTACGCCCGCCTGGTCGAAACCGCCCTGCGCGAGGTCGATCCCGGAGTCATCGAGGCCGGCCAGGCCATGGGCGCGACTCCGCGCCAGATCGTCTTCGGCGTTTTGCTGCCCGAAGCGCTGCCCGGCATCGTCGCCGGCGCAACGGTCACTGCCATCGCCCTGGTCTCCTACACCGCCATGGCCGGCGTGGTCGGCGCCGGGGGGCTTGGCGATCTGGCCATCCGTTTCGGCTATCAGCGCTTCCAGACCGACGTCATGGTGGTCACCGTCTTACTGCTGCTGATCCTGGTCCAGGGCCTGCAGTGGGCCGGCGACCGCCTGGTCATCAAACTCAGCCGTCGCTGAGTCTCGGAGAATCTCCATGCTTTCCAAGCGCACCTTCGTCCTGGCCGCCGCCGCCCTGGTCCTGGCGGCCTGCGGCAAGTCCGCGAACACGCCGGCGGCGACCTCCGACACCCTGACCATCGCGGCCACCCCGGTGCCCCACGCCGAGCTCCTCGAGGTGGTCCGGCCGATCCTCGCCCGCGAAGGCGTGAAGTTGGATGTGAAGGTCTTCAACGACTACGTGCAGCCCAACCTGCAGGTCGCCCAGAAGCAGCTCGACGTGAACTACTTCCAGACCGCGCCCTATCTGGACGAGTTCAACAAGGCCCGCGGCACGAACCTCGTGAAGGTGGTCGGCGTCCACATCGAGCCGATCGGCGCCTATTCCCGCAAGATCAAGAGCCTGGCGGACCTGCCCCAGGGCGCGACGGTCGCGATCCCCAACGAGCCCAGCAATGGCGGCCGCGCCCTGCTGCTGCTGCAGAAGGGCGGCCTGATCACCTTGAAGAATCCGACCAATCCGCTGTCGACCCTGAACGACATCGTCTCCAATCCGAAGAACCTGAAGTTCCGCGAACTGGAGGCGGCCACCCTGCCGCGGGTTCTGGGCGAGCTGGACCTGGCGGTGATCAACACCAACTACGTCCTCGACGCCAAGCTGAACCCGGCCAAGGACGCGTTGATCCTCGAGGACGGGAACAGCCCCTATGTGAACCTGCTGGTCTCGCGCGAAGACAACAAGAACGACCCGCGCGTCCAGAAACTCGCCGCCGCCCTCACCAGCCCCGAAGTGCGCGCCTTCATCGAGAAGACCTACGCCGGAGCGGTCCAGCCGGCGTTCTGAGGCAAGCACTGGATCGTCATGGCCGGGCCGCCAGGTCCCGGCCATCCATAATCCGAGTGCTATCGGGGATAGGCTAGCGTCTATGGATCCCCGGCACGCTACGCGGCCGAGGATGACGAAATGTAGGGGCGCAACGCCCCTACAGCATCGACATCAGCACCCGATCGGGCGGCCGATGACCGTCCATCCAGGTCTTGAGGTTGATGATCACCTTTTCGCCCATATCGATGCGCGCCTCGACGGTGGCCGAGCCCAGGTGAGGCAGCAGCACGGCGTTGGGCAGGTTGAGCAGCTTCGGATTGATCGCCGGTTCGAACTCGAACACGTCCAGGCCGGCGCCCGCGATCGAGCCCGAGGCCAGCAGTTCGGCCAGCGCCGCCTCGTCGATGATCCCGCCGCGCGCGGTGTTCACGATCACCGCATGAGGCTGCATCAGCTTCAGCCGGCGCGCCGACAGCAGGTGATAGGTCGCCGGCGTGTGCGGGCAGTTCACCGAGATGATGTCCATCCGCGCCAGCATCTGGTCGAGGCTCTCCCAGTAGGTGGCCTCCAGCTCCTGGGCGATCACATGACTGACCGGCTTGCGGTTGTGATAGTGGATCTGCATCCCGAAGGCCTTGGCGCGGCGCGCCACCGCCTGGCCGATCCGGCCCATGCCGATGATGCCCAGCCGCTTGCCGTTGACCCGCCGCCCCATCATCCAGGTGGGCGTCCAGCCGGTGAATTCGCCGGCCTGCACGACGTTGGCCCCTTCGACGATCCGCCGCGACACCGCCATGATCAGGGCCATGGTCAGGTCGGCGGTGTCCTCGGTCAGCACGCCCGGGGTGTTGGTGACCGCGATCCCCCGCTCGGTAGCCGCCGCGACGTCGATATGGTCCACGCCCGCCCCGAAATTGGCGATCAGCTTCAGCCGGTCACCGGCCGCGGCGATCAGCTCGGCGTCGATCGAATCGGTGATGGTCGGCACGATGGCGTCGGCCTGGGCCACGGCGCGCATCAGGGCCTCGCGGTCCATCGGCGCGTCGGCCAGGTTCAGCTCCGTGTCGAACAGCTCCCGCATCCGGGTCTCCACCGGATCGGGGAGTCTGCGGGTGACGATGACCTTGGGCTTGCGAGCGGGCATATAGGATTCTTTAACTGCGCGCGGCGCGCCTTGCTTTGTACTCCAGAACCTCTAGCAAAGCCCCCATGGACGGCCAAGGCGAGCCTCGAACGAACGTGCTGCGGAATGCGGCGAAGCTCATTATTTTGACGGCGGCGCTGGTTTCGGCGCTGATCGCGCCTGCTGCGCAGGCCGCGCCGCGGCAAACCCCCTCCGGCCAACCCGTGCCCCGCTACGTCACGCTGAAGTTCGACAAGGTCTACGCCCGGGCCGGCCCCGGCGAGGACCACAAGCTTCTCTGGGTCTATAACGCCAAGGGCCTGCCGGTGCAGGTGATCGCCGAAAACACCGAATGGCGCCGCATCTGCGACCCCGAGGGCGGCGTCGCCTGGGTGCACCGCCGCCTGACAAGCGGTGAAAACAACGTGATGCGCGCCAAGCCGGAACGCCTGGGCCTGCACAAGCAGCCACGGGCTGAGGCCGAGATCATCGCCTATCTGGCGCCTCGCTCCATTGCCCAGCTCGTCAAGGACTGCGAGGACGGCTGGTGCAAGGTCAAGGCCGACGGCGTCTCGGGCTGGGCGCCCGCCGCAGAGCTCTGGGGCACGTCCGACGCCATTCAATGCAAGCTGACCAGGCCTGTTGCGGCCCGGAAACGTTGAGCCGAGGGGCTCGCTCTGCTAGGCCCCTCTCCGTTACGAATCCACATGGCCCGCCAGGGCCGTCACTAGAAAGCCAAGCATGATCCAGGGCGCCAAGGCCAAGGACCACTACAATCTCGAAGAGCTGCTGGCCTGCGGCAGAGGCGAGATGTTCGGCCCGGGTAACGCCCAGCTACCCGTTCCGCCGATGCTGATGTTCGACCGGATCGTGAAGATCACGGAAGACGGCGGCGCGCATGGCAAGGGCTATGTCGAGGCCGAACTCGACATCAATCCGGACCTCTGGTTCTTCCAGTGCCACTTCATCAACGACCCGGTGATGCCGGGCTGCCTGGGCCTCGACGCCATGTGGCAGCTCGTCGGGTTCTTCCTCGGCTGGTCGGGCGCGCCCGGCAAGGGCCGCGCCCTGGGCGTCGGCGAGGTCAAGTTCACCGGCCAGGTCACCCCCAAGGTCTCCAAGCTGGTCTACCGCATCGACCTGAAGCGCGTGATCATCCGCAAGCTGGTCATGGGCATCGGCGACGGGGTTCTCGAGGCGGACGGCAAAGTCATTTACGAGGCGAAGGACCTGCGCGTCGGCCTGTTCGACGCCAAGGACCTGGTCTGAGAGCTCAGAGCATGCGTCGCGTCGTCATCACCGGGATCGGTATCGTCTCGTCCATCGGCAACAACGCCAACGAGGTCCTCGCCTCGCTGCGTGAAGCCAAGTCCGGGATCAGTTTCTCGCCGGAATATGCGGAGCTCGGATTCCGCTCGCAGGTTCAAGCCGCGCCGGACATCGACTGGGAGTCGATGGTCGACCGCCGCGCGGCCCGCTTCCTGGCGCAAGGCACCGCCTTCGGCCACATCGCCATGGAACAGGCGATCGCCGATTCCGGCCTCGGCGAGACGGAAGTCTCCAACGAGCGCACCGGCCTGATCGTCGGCTCCGGCGGTCCGTCCACCAAGGCGATCATCGACGCGGCTCACACCGCCAAGGAACGCGGTCCCAAGCGGGTCGGCCCCTTCGCGGTGCCCAAGGCCATGAGCTCGGGCGCTTCGGCGACCCTGGCCACCTGGTTCAAGATCAAGGGCCTCAACTTCTCGATTTCGTCGGCCTGCGCCACCTCCACCCACTGCATCGGCTCGGCCTACGAGCAGATCCTGATGGGCAAGCAGGACGTGGTCTTCGCCGGCGGGACCGAAGAACTCGACTGGTCGCTCAGCGTGCTGTTCGACGCCATGGGCGCCATGAGCTCGAACTTCAACGACCGGCCCTCCACCGCCAGCCGCGCCTATGACAAGGACCGCGACGGCTTCGTCATCGCCGGCGGCGCCGGAATCGTCGTCGTCGAGGAATACGAGCGGGCCAAGGCGCGCGGCGCGAAGATCTACGGCGAGATCGTCGGCTACGCGGCCAATTCGGACGGCTTCGACATGGTCGCCCCCTCCGGCGAAGGCGCGGTTCGCTGCATGCGCCTGGCCATGGCCGATCTGGGCGGGCGCAAAATCGACTACCTGAACCCGCACGGCACCTCGACCCCGGTCGGCGACGTGAAGGAAATGGGCGCGGTGCGCGAGGTCTTCGGCGCCAATATCCCGCTGATCTCCTCGACCAAGTCGCTCACTGGCCACAGCCTGGGCGCGGCTGGCGCGCAGGAGGCGATCTACAGCCTGCTGATGCTGAACAACGGTTTCGCCGCCGAGAGCGCCCACATCGAGAACCTCGACCCCGACTTCGCCGATCTTCCGATCCTGCGCGAACGCAAGGACGTGCAGCTCGAAACCGTCATGTCGAACTCGTTCGGCTTCGGCGGCACCAACGGCTGCCTGGTCATGGCGCGGGTCTAAGGATCCGCCCGCGCTAAGGTGTCATCCCGGTTTGCAAAGCAAGACCGGGATCCATAAGCGCCGAAGCTTGGTCCATCTCGCGCTGGCCAGCCACTGCAGGTGACCTCTGTGTTTATGGGTCCCGGTCTTCGCCCTACGGCCGAAACCGGGATGACACTCAGCTTTTGCCGCCAGTCGCATCGCCCCCCGGCCGCCGCAGCTCGTAGAACATCGTCGGCTCATGCCGATCGCGCACCGACGAATAAACCAGGCGCTCTTCGCTCGGCGTCATCCCCATCGCCTGCATCACCCTGAACGAGGCCTCGTTGCCCAGCTGGGCGCCCGCCTCCATGACGTCGGCCGGCAATAGCCGCCACAGCATGGGGACAGCCGCCAAGCTCGCCTCGCGCATCAGCCCTTGCCCGTGGCAATCTTCGGCTAGGTGATAGCTGATCTCCATCCGGCGGCGATCTTCCGGCACGAGCCCGCCGCCGAAGCCGCCGATCATCCGGCCGTCGGCCCGGCGGATCAGGGCGTAGTACGCATACCCGCCCGCTCGGATCGCCGCGCGGGAACGTTCGATCCGCGCCAGGGCGGCCTCCCGGCTCATCGGGCTCGGCCACGACGCCAGCCAGTTCGCCACCGCCGGGGTCATGTTCGCCGCCATGTCGTCGGCGTCCGAGACCTCGAGCGCACGCAGCCGCAACCGCTCGGTCTCGATAACGGGCAAGAGTGCGCTCATCGGGTCCTCCCGCTCCATCCATAGCCTCGCCCGCGCGATCTGGACCAGCAGGTTGCGGCTTGCACAGGCGAACGGGGCCGTCCAAAACCCCGGCAAGCTTTTGGAAACGCCAGGGAGACGCGCGTGGCCGACGAATATCAGATGCCCAAGGGCGAACTGATGAAGGGCAAGAAGGGCGTGATCACGGGGGTCGCGAACCACCAGTCGATCGCCTGGGGCATCGCCTCGCAGCTCGCCGCCCAGGGCGCGGAGCTCAGCTTCATGCACCTGCCCGGCATGGAACGCCGGGTCCAGCCGCTGGCCGAGAGCGTCGGGGCCAAGGCCATCGTGCCGGCCGACGTGACTGACGACGCCTCCATGGACGCCGCCTTCGACGCCATCGAAAAGGCGCATGGCGCGATCGACTTCTTCCTTCACTCGATCGCCTTCGCCAACAAGGACGAGCTGAAGGGCTCGTTCGTCGAGAACACCACGCGCGAGGCCTTCCTCCGCGCCATGGACATCTCGATCTTCTCGTTCGTGGATTGCGCCCGCCGCGCCGCCAAGCTCATGCCGAACGGCGGCTCGATCGTCACCATGACCTACCTCGGGTCCGAGCGCGCGATCCCCAACTACAACACCATGGGCGTGGCCAAGGCCGGCCTGGAAGCGGCCACCCGCTACGCCGCCCGCGACCTCGGCGCCCGCAAGATCCGGGTCAACGCTATCTCGGCCGGCGCCATGAAGACCCTGTCCCTGGCCGGCATCTCCGGCGGGCGCTCGATGATCGCCCAAGGCCGCGCCATGTCGGCCCTGGGCGAAGACACCTCGATGGAAGGCGTCGCCGGCTGCGCCCTCTGGCTGCTGTCGGACCTCGGCCTGTCGACCACCGGCGAAGTGGTTCACGTCGACGCCGGCTTCCACATCATGGGCCTGGCCGCCGAAAGCGAAGCCTGAGTCCGATATCGCCCTAGGCGTTGGCTGCGCCGTCCACGACGAAGCCAGCGCCATTGGCGAAGCGCGCCTCGGGGCTGGCGAGCCAGGCCACCGCACTGGCGATGTCTTCGGGGCGACCATACTCCTGGATCGCCATGCGTCCGCGCTGAGCGTCCGCCCCCTCGCCCGACGCCGGGTTCATGTCGGTGTCGGTCGAGCCGGGGTGGACCAGGTTCACCGTGATCCCCTTTGGGCCCAGGTCGCGGGCCAGGCCCTTCGTGAACGAGAGCAAGGCCGACTTGGTCATCGCGTAGAGCGTGATGCCCGCAAAGGGCACGAGCTCGGCCAGGTTCGAGCCGATGTTGATGATCCGCCCGCCACGGGGCAGATGCGCCGCCGCGGCCTGCGAGGCGACGATCACGCCGCGCACGTTCACCGCCAGCAACTGGTCGATGTCCTCAAGGGTCCAGCCCTCGACCGGCCCCACCCCGCGGGCGATCCCGGCGTTGTTCACCAGGATGTCCAGCCCGCCCAACTCGGCCGCCGCGCGGTCGACCGCCGCCTTCACAGCGGCCGGATCGGCGCTGTCGGCCTGAATCGCCACCGCCTTGCGGCCCAGCGCCTCAATGGCTCGCACCACCTCGTCCGCCCGTTCCTGCGAGCGCTCGAAGGTGATGGCGACATCCGCCCCATCCTGGGCCAGCCGCTGGGCGATGGCGGCGCCGATGCCTCGGCTGGCGCCCGTCACCAGGGCGCGTTTTCCGGAAAGACTGGACACGGGGAACTCCATTTCTGTGTCGATCATTACAGAAATTACTCCCGTATTGCCGCCGCGCGTCAAGCGATTTAAATAGTGATCGATACAGAAAGGATCTCGGATGGCCGAGCGAGGCCGACCTCGCAGTTTCAATCGTGACTCCGCGCTGTCCCGCGCCATGGAGGTCTTCTGGGCGCGCGGCTACGAAGGCGCGTCGATCAGCGACCTCACCTCGGCCATGGGCATCGGCTCCCCCAGCCTCTACGCGGCCTTCGGCTCCAAGGAGGAGCTGTTCCGCGAAGCGATCGACCTCTACGGCGCCGTCGAGGGCCCCGAAATCTGGAATGCGGTCGAAACCGCGGCCAGCGCGCGCGCCGCCGCCGAGGGCTTCCTGACCGCCACCGCCCATGCCTTTTCCCGCCCGGGCAAGCCGCGCGGCTGCATGGTGGTGCTCAGCCAGCTCAACGCCACCCAGGCCAGCGAGAGCGTCTGCCAGGCCCTGCGCGAGCGGCGCATCGACGGTCAATGCGCCCTCGCGGCCCGCTTCCGCCTGGCGGTCGACAGCGGCGAGCTGCCCGATCGAGTGGATCCCGTAGCGCTCGCCGCCTTCTTCGCGACCGTCCAGCAAGGCATGTCCGTCCAGGCCCGCGACGGCGCCGACAAAGACACCCTGCTGAAGATCGCTCACAGCGCCATGGCGGCCTGGGAGCCGCTCACCGCGCCCGCAAGCGCTTAGGCAGCCGCGTAGGCCCGCATGAAACGCCGGGCCGCCTCGACGGCGATGGCCTCGACCTGCTCGTCGCTGAGCTCGCGGTGCGCGCCCAGCAGGTTGCCCAGCTGCCGCGAGCCGATGACCATGCTGGCGAAGAACTCGGCCGCCAGCTCCGGATCGTCGATCGCCAGACGGCCAGCCAGGGTCTCCATCCGCAGGAAGTCTGCGAGTCGCCGACGCGAGGTAGCCGGTCCGGCCTCGAAGAAAGCCCGGGCCAGGTCAGGCTGGTCGGCGGCGCTTTCCACCGCCATGCGCAGCATCGACAGGCCGCGTGGATTGTCCACCGCCTCGATCATGAAGCGGCCGAACGCGGTCAGCGCCTCCTCGGGGTGCTCGGCCGCCGAGGGCTCCATCAGCGGCGCGGTGATCTCCGACACCCGCCGCGCCACCAGCGCCCGGATCAGCTCGGGCTTGGAGCCATAGTGATTATAGATGGTCTGCTTCGACACGCAGGCCCGCCGCGCGATCTCCTCCATCGAGGCGGCCAGGCCGCGCTCGCCGAACACGCCGGCCGCCGCATCGAGGATGGCCTCGCTCTTGGCCAGGTCGATCTGCCCGGCGATCCGCGGCATCAGTGACCTCCACCGCCGGACGCGGGCGGACCCTTGCCGGGCGTCGCCGTGAAGCCCAGCAGGGCCGCCACCGCGCAGCCCATGGCCAGGAAGAAGAAGGCGTCCCCAAAGGCCAGGACCGAAGCATCCCGCCGCAACGCCATGCCCAGGAACTTGTTCGCCGCGCCGTTCGGATCGGCCAGGCCCTGGGCGTCCATCATCGCGGTCATGCCCGACAGCATGTCCTGGGCCTGCTGGTTGGCGATGCTCATGCCGGCCGCCAGTTCCGACAGGTGCAGCGCCGTCTGGTCGGAAAGGATCGTGGTCAGCATCGCCAGGCCGACGGCCCCCCCGACGTTTCGGATCAGGTTCACCAGTCCCGAGGCGTCCTTCATCAGAGCCGGCGGCAGGGTCGAAACGCTGAGCTGCTGGGCCGCGATCATGGCGATCATCACCCCAAGGCCGCGGATCGCCTGCAGGGCCGCGAACTCCCAGAAGCCCCATTCGGCTGTCACCCGGATCCCAAGCCCCACCCCATAGGCGGCCAGCCCGAAACCCAGGACCAGCGGAATGCGCGGGTCCATCGCCCGCACCAGCCGGCCGGCCACGGGGGCGCTGAGGAACATGACGAGGCCCGAGACCAGCATGGTCGTCCCCACCTCGGCCGACGAATACTGGCGGATCTGACCCAGGAAGAGCGGCAGGATGAACGTGCCGCCGAACAGGCTCATCCCGGAAACCGCGTTCATGATAAAACCGATCGTGAAGTTCCGGTCCGTGAACGGCTTCAGCGAGACGATCGGCTGCTTGTAGGTGAGCTGCCGCCAGATGAAGACCACCCCGGTGATCACCGCCGTGACCGTCAGGCCAAGGATCAGGTCGTCGTCGAACCAACCCTCGCTGGAGCCCTCCTCCAGCACGTACTGCATCGACAGCAGGAACACCGTCATGCAGGCGAGGCCGAACCAGTCGATGCCCTTGGCCAGCGACGGATCGCCCTTGTCGAAATTGCCGTAGCGGCCGACCAGGAACATCACCAGCAGGCCTGGCGGCACGTTCACGAAGAACAGCCAGTGCCAGCTCAGCGACTCGGTCAGGTGCCCGCCCAGGGTCGGCCCGATGGTCGGGGCCAGGGTGACGATCAGCCCGACGATCACATTGGCGGTGACCCGCTTTTCCGGCGGGAAGACGGTCATGGCCGTAGCGAACACCGCTGGGATCATCGCGCCGGCGCACAAGCCCTGAAAGGCGCGCATGACGATCATCATCTCGATGCTGCTGGACAGGCCCGTCAGCACCGATGTCACGATGAAGCCGGCCGCGGCCGCCACATAGACCGGTCGCGTCCCCCACATCTTGGTCAGGTACGCGGTGAGCGGGATGATCACCACCTCGGCCAGGAGGTAGATGGTCTGCACCCAGCTGATTTCGTCGGCGCTGGCGCCGACGCCGGCCTGGATCTGGCTCAGCGATGAAGCGACGATCTGGATGTCCAGGATGGCCATGAACTGGCCGATCACCATCCCGCCGAAGCCCAGGAAGATCTTGACCCAGTCGACCTCGCCCGACGCGGTCACATGGCCGCCCGGGGGGCTCTGGGTCGGCGGGGCTGTGGCGATGGCGGCGTCGGCCACGGGGCGGAGTCCCTAGCGCGCTTCGCCGCGGCGAGCGTATTCGGGCGCCGGCAGGGCCTCGGCGAAACTCGGTCCGGTGTTGCTCCGCACGTCGACCTTCACCTCGACCGAGAGGCCCGGACGCAGGGCGCCCGACAGCGGCGACTTGGAATCGACCGCGATCTTCACCGGCAGCCGCTGGGCGATCTTGGTGAAGTTGCCGACCGCGTTCTCCACCGGGATCAGGGCGAATTCCGAGCCGGTGGCCGGGGCGAACGAATCCACCCGCCCCTTGATCTCCTGCTTGCCGAAGGCGTCGGCCTTGATGGTCACCGGCTGACCGACGCGCAGGCGCGAAACCTGGGTCTCCTTGAAGTTGGCCACGACGAACGCTTGGCCCAGGGGCACGACGCTCATCATCACGGTGCCCGGCCGCACATACTGGCCCAGACGCACCGAGCGGGCGCCGACCACGCCGGCCACCGGGGCGCGGATTTCGGCTCGCTCCAGATTGATCCGAGCCTGGTCCACCGCCGCGTGGGCGGCCTGGGCCTGCGCCACCGTCTGGGCGCGCGCCGAGCCGAGGCTCTCATAGACGCGCTGCTCGGCCACCAGCCCGGCCTGAGCCTGGGCGACGCCGGCGGTCGCCTGGCCGGCGGCGGCGCGCGCAGTCTGGGCCCGCTGGGGCGACACCCAGCCATCGGAGGCGAGCGCGCCGTAACGCTGCAGCTCGGCCTGCGCCAACTGCGATTCCGCCCGGGCCGAGGCGACGCCCGCGGCCTTCTGTTGGATCATCGCCTGTTCCAGACGCGCCTTGTCGTCGACGGCCCGCACCGCGGCGTCCAGCGCCGCGGCGTTGGCTTCGGCCTGGGCGAGAGCCGCCTTCAAGGGCGCCAGGTCCAGCCGCACCAGCACCTGGCCGGCGGCCACGTGCTCGTTGTCCTTCACCAGCACCTCGGCGACGTAACCGTCGACCTGCGGCGCGATCGAGACCTTGTCCGCCTGGACGAAGGCGTTGTCCGTCGACTCGTACTTCTGCTTGTTCAGCCACCAGGCGCCGCCGCCGGCCACCAGGGCCACAGCGACCACGCCGCCAATGGCGAGCGGCACAAACTTCTTCGGCAATAGCGCCATGAAACTCGACCTAATGATCAAAAATGGACGCGTCAGTCCAATCATGACGCAAGTAGGGTGGCGCGCCTATCCGTGCAATGAATAATTGTCGAGCTGGCCGGCAACGCCCGAGGCGCGAAGCCGCCGCGTCAGGCCTTATCTTCCGCCAGCGTATGGGCGACGACCGCGTTCGCGTGCCCATGGCCCATCCCATGCTGCTCCTTGAGCATTGAGACGAGTTCCATGTGCTTGGCGGGATAGTGCTGGCGGATCACCGCCTGCCACTCGGCGATGGGCCGGCCGTACTTCTTCTCGATGGACGGGAAGTAGGAGGCGGGCCCCTTGATCGGTTGGTCAGCCACGGCGGTTTCTCCCTTTGGCGAAGCTTCGCCCCCTAGGACGAACGGGCGTCGCTCCGGCCGACAGCCAGCCCCGCCTTCGTTTCATAGCCGACGCCCGCCCCGGGTGTTACATGCCCGGCGATCAACTCGGGACAGGCTTTGCGATGATTCAACCAGGCGCGACGTTCAAGGAAAACCTCCAGCAACTGCCGGCAGTCGAGGCCGTGCAGCGCATCGATCTCCTGAACGCCCAGGGCGATGTCGTCGCCAGCATCGAAAACCAGCCCGGCAAGCAGGGCTCCCTGGCCGTCTATCAGTACCTGAAGCAGGCCTTCGACCTCTTGGATGCGCAAGCCGCGCAACATGGCCTGGACGTGTTCGCAGAGCATACCGCCGACGCCCGCAACCGCCCCGGCGCGCACCCTAACGTCGACCGGCTTCTGGAGATCGCCGCCGGCGGCGCTCCCCTGCGCATTGAGATCATCGCCGAGCGCTAATCTGGCCGCCCCGGCGCCAAGCTGAAGCTTCCATGCAACCTTCTGTCCGGCTGTGGCTTTCCCGTTGCTCGGGAGATTGAGGCGCCATGGGGAAGGTCGAGCTCATGCCAGTCGGCGGCGGCGCATTTGCGCCGGCGCGCTTTGCTGTGGGCGCTGGACCTGCCGCCAACCTCGCTCGCAACTTCGACTGGGCCTCCACCCCGCTGGGACCGCCTTCGACCTGGCCGGCCGAACTGAGAACCGCCGCAAGCTTCGTGTTGGAATCCGGCTTTCCGGCCGCTGTGATCTGGGGGCCCGGCCTCACCACCATCTACAACGACGCCTTTCGGCCGATCCTGGGCGACAAGCCCGAGGCCATGGGCCGCTCCTTCGCCGACATCTGGGCCGAGGCCTGGGACGAGATCGGCCCCATCGCCCGCCGCGCCCTGGCCGGCGAGGCGACCTACATCGAGGACTTCCCGCTTACCATCGATCGTTTCGGCTATCCCGAGCAGGCCTGGTTCACGTTCTCCTACAGCCCCCTGCGGCTCGCCGACGGCACGGTCGCGGGCATGATGGACACCGTCGTCGAGACCACCGCCACGGTGCGCGGCCGGGCTGAACTGAAGGTGCTCAACCACGAACTCGCACACCGGCTGAAGAACACGCTCGCGACCATCCAGGCCATCGCCAGCCAGACCCTGCGGGACGTTTCGGAGCGGGAAGCCGTCCATGCGCTTTCCGAACGCATCGTCGCCATGGGCGCCGCCCACGACGTCCTCGTCCGCCACCACTGGACCGGCGGCTCGGTCCGCCAACTCGCCGAGGCGACCCTGGCTTCCTTCGACGACCTTGAGCGCATCGTGATCGATGGGCCGGAGCTCGAAATCAACGCCCAGGCGGCGATTGCGCTCGCCATGCTCCTGCACGAGCTTTCGACCAACGCCGTCAAATACGGCGCCCTGTCGGTTCCCACCGGCCGGGTGCGCCTATCCTGGCACGTCGAGGGCGAGACCCTCGTCCTGCGATGGCGGGAAGAGGGCGGGCCGGCGGTCCGCGAGCCGGGCCGACGGGGTTTCGGCTCACGGCTTCTTGAGATGGGCCTCTGCGCCGGCGGCAGCGTCGAGCGCCGCTATCCGCGATCCGGGTTCGAGGCGGACATCGCAGCGCCCCTCGCCGACATCGCGGCGGGCTCCAGCCAACGGCTGCGATAGGCGTTCATCGCCATGCCGCCCAGGCGCTCGGTCAGCCG
>JAEXKM010000390.1 GCA_023445705.1 Pseudomonadota bacterium | reverse complement strand
GTCTGAGCCCGGTCACCGCCGGCTTCTTCACCGCCGCCTGCGTGTTCGCCGGGTCCTTCGTGAGGCCCGTCGGCGGCGCCGTCGCCGACCGCTTTGGCGGCGTACGGACCCTGACCGTCGTCTACGTCCTGGCCGCGCTGGGGCTTGCGATGGCGAGCTTCCACGCCTCGAGCGTTTGGATCGCGTTGGGGGTGCTGCTGTTCAGCATGATGGCCCTGGGCGCCGGCAACGGTGCGGTGTTCCAGCTCGCGCCCCAACGCTTCGGCAAGGAGATCGGTGTCGTGACCGGCCTGGTCGGGATGACCGGCGGCATCGGCGGCTTCTACCTCGCCGCCAGCCTCGGGTGGGCCAAGCAGGCGACCGGCTCCTATCAGGTCGGGCTACTGGCCTTCGCCGGGCTCGCGCTGCTGGCCTTGCTCTGCCTCACCGGCGTCAAGGCGCGCTGGCGCCGGACCTGGATCGCCAGCCCCGAAGCGGCCGGCTCACCCTCGCGCGTCTGATTGGAGAGAAGACCATGGCCAAGGAACGACTGATTGTTGTCGGCAACGGCATGGCCGGGTGCCGGGCGGTGCAGGAAGTGCTCAAGCGCGATCCCGACCGCTACGAGATCGCCATCTTCGGCGCCGAGCCCCGAGTGAATTACGACCGGATCATGCTGTCGCCGGTGTTGGCGGGAGAGAAGAATTTCGAGGACATCGTCATCAACGACGAGGCCTGGTACCGCGACAACGGAATCGTCCTGCATGCCGGCCGCGCGGTCGAGGCCATCGACCGTGACGCCCAGGTCGTTCGCGCCAAAGGCGGGCTGGAGGTCGGCTACGACCGGCTCATTCTGGCGACTGGCTCAGACCCCATCCGGCTTCCGTTGCCGGGCGGCGATCTGAAGGGCGTGGTGACCTTCCGCGATCTCGACGACGTGGAGGCGATGATCGCCGCCGTGAAGCCGGGCGCGCGGGCCGTGGTGATCGGCGGTGGGCTCCTGGGTATCGAGGCCGCCTACGGCCTGGTCCGGCGCGGCATGGCCGCAACCGTGGTCCACCTGGTCGATGTGCTGATGGAGCGCCAGCTCGACGCCTCGGCGGGCTTCCTGCTGGCGAACGCCCTGGCCGACAAGGGGGTGGAGACCGAGTTGGGCGCGGTCTCCGAGGAGATCGTTGGCGAGGACGGCCGCGTCACCGGCCTGAAGCTCAAGGACGGCCGGACGCTGCCTTGCGATCTGCTGGTCATGGCCGTGGGGATCCGGCCTAACACAGCGCTGGCCAAGGCTTCCGGACTCGACGTCGGGCGCGGCGTGGTGGTCGACGACCAGATGCGGACTTCCGACCCGCGGATCTCCGCCGTGGGCGAATGCGTCGAGCATCGCGGCCAGTGCTACGGCCTCGTCGCGCCGATCTGGGAGATGTGTAAGGCCATCGGCGCCGACCTGACGGGTACGCAGTCCGTCTACGAGGGATCGGTGCTTTCGACGCGACTGAAGGTGTCAGGCGTCGACGTATTCTCGGCCGGGAAGTTCGCGGGCGGGGAGGGATGCGAGGACATCGTGTTCCGCGATGCAGGGCGCGGCGTCTACAAGCGGGTCGTGCTCGAGAACGGCAAGGTCGCCGGCGCGGTGCTGTTCGGCGACGCCGCGGACGGCGCCTGGTACTTCGACCTCATGCGGCAGAACGCCGAGGTCGCCGATATCCGCGAGACGCTGATCTTCGGTCAGAGCGTCACGGAGGGCCTTCGGGGTCTGGACCCTAGCGCGGCCGTTGCGGCCTTGGCGGACGACGCTGAGATCTGCGGCTGCAACGGCGTGTGCAAGGGAACGATCACCGGCGCCATCGCAAGCGAAGGGCTGAACACCCTGGAGGCGGTGCGGGCGGTGACCAAGGCCTCAGCATCGTGCGGTTCCTGCACGCCATTGGTCGAAAAGCTGCTGATAGCGACGCTCGGAGACGCCTTCCAAGCGCAAACCGGCCCAAAGCCTGTCTGCGGCTGCACCCATCACGGACACGAGGAAGCCCGACGCCGGATCGTGGCCGAGGGCCTGAAGTCCATGCCCGCGGTCATGCAGGCGCTGGAGTGGTCGACGCCGGACGGCTGCCCCAATTGCCGGCCTGCGCTGAACTACTACCTGCTGTGCGCCTGGCCGGCCGAATATCGCGACGACAAGCAGTCGCGGTTCATCAACGAGCGCGTCCACGCAAACATCCAGAAGGACGGAACCTACTCGGTCGTGCCGCGGATGTGGGGTGGGCTGACCTCCGCCGACGAGCTTCGGGCGATCGCCGATGTGGTCGACAAGTTCGCAATCCCGACGGTGAAGGTGACCGGCGGCCAGCGGATCGACCTGCTGGGCGTGAAGAAGGACGACCTGCCGGCGGTCTGGGCCGATCTCAACGCCGCGGGCATGGTCTCGGGTCACGCCTACGCCAAGGGCCTCCGGACGGTGAAGACCTGCGTCGGCTCCGACTGGTGCCGGTTCGGAACCCAGGACTCCACCGGCCTTGGCGTGCGGCTCGAGAAGTTCATGTGGGGATCCTGGACGCCGGCGAAGGTCAAGCTCGCCGTCTCGGGATGCCCTCGCAACTGCGCCGAGGCGACCTGCAAGGACATCGGCGTGATCTGTGTCGACAGCGGCTACGAGATCCACATCGGCGGGGCGGCGGGCCTGCACATCCAGGGCACGCAGCTCCTGACCAAGGTCGCCGGCGAGGAAGAAGCCCTCTGGACGATCTGCGCCGTGACCCAGGCCTATCGCGAGCAGGGCTGGTACCTGGAGCGCGTCTACAAGTGGATGGCCCGCGTGGGCCTGGAGAGCATCAAGGCCCAGGTCGAGGATCCGGAGAGCCGCCGCGCGCTCTACGACCGCTTCGCCTATTCCCAGCGCTTCTTCCGCATCGACCCGTGGGCCGAACGCGTCGCCGGCCGCCACGCCGAAGAATTCAATCCTCTCAGCCGCCGCATGGAGTTCGCGCCCGCATGAACGCGCTGGTGAAAGACCTGATCGCCTGGACCGACGTCGGCGCGGTCGGCGACATCCCCCTGCGAGGCGCGCGCCGCGTGCCCACGCCCCAAGGTGATGTCGCGATCTTCCGGACCGGCGACGGCCGTGTCTTCGCGCTTCGCGACGCGTGTCCGCACAAGGGCGGACCGCTCAGCCAGGGCATAGTGCATGGCCACGCCGTGACCTGTCCGCTGCACGCGTGGTCCATCGATCTGGCCAGCGGCGAGCCCATGGGGGCCGACCGGGGCAAGGGCTGCACGCCCGTGATCCCCCTTGAGGTTCGCGACGGCCGGTTGTTGCTGGGGCGGAGCTGAACTCCATGGCCCGGCGCAGCACCTGTCCTTATTGCGGAGTCGGCTGCGGCGTCGTGGGCTCAGCCGAAGGGCGGACTCTTTCCCTGGCGGGTGACGCCGATCATCCGGCCAACGTCGGCCGCCTCTGTTCCAAGGGATCGGCGCTCGCCGCCACGGTCGGCCTGGAGGGGCGGCTGCTGCACCCGCTCATCCGCGATCGCCGCGCGAGTTGGGGCGAGGCCACAGCCCTTGTCGCCCGCAAGTTCGCCGAGGCCATCGCCAGGCACGGGCCGGACTCGGTCGCCTTCTATGTCTCAGGGCAACTGCTGACCGAGGATTACTACGCCGCCAACAAGCTCATGAAGGGCTTCATCGGCTCGGCCAATATCGACACCAACTCGCGTCTCTGCATGGCCTCGGCCGTGGTCGCGCACAAGCTGGCCTTCGGCGCCGATCTGGTGCCGGGGTGCTACGAAGATCTCGACCTGGCGGACCTGGTGGTGTTCGCCGGGCACAATGCGGCCTGGACGCATCCGGTGCTGTTCCGCCGGATGGAGGCGGCGCGGGCGCAGGGACAGCGCCATGTGGTCATCGACCCCCGTCGCACCGACACCGCCGAGGTTGCAGATCTCCACCTGCCGATCGCGCCGCAGATGGATGTGCGTCTGTGGAATGGCCTGTTGGCGGATTTGACGCGGCGCGGCGCCGTCGATCGACCTTACGTCGCCGCTCATGTCTCCGGTTTCGCCGAGGTCGAGGCTGAATTGGCCCGCGACGACCAGAGCTTGGACGCCGTCGCCAATGACTGCGGTCTCGTGGTGGCCGATCTTGAGCGGTTCTTCACGTGGTTCGCAGAGACGCCGCGGACAGTCAGCCTGTTCTCCATGGGTTCGAACCAGTCGGCCCAGGGCGTCGCCAAGGGTCTGGCCATCATCAACGCGCACCTAGCGACCGGACGCATCGGCAAGCCCGGCGCTTGCCCGTTTTCCATCACGGGCCAACCCAACGCGATGGGGGGGCGCGAAACCGGCGGCATGGCGACCACCCTGGCCGCGCACATGGACTTCGACGACGCCGCGCGGGCGCGAGTGGCGCGGTTCTGGGGCGCTCAGAGCCTGCCCGAACGCCCGGGTCTGAAGGCCGTCGAAATGTTCGAGGCGATCTCGGCCGGGAAGATCAAGGCGCTGTGGGTGATGGCGACCAACCCGGCGGTCAGCATGCCCAACGCGAGCAAAGTGCGGGAGGCGCTGGCCGCGTGCCCGTTCGTGGTCGTCTCCGACTGCATGGCCGAGACCGACACCATGAGCTTTGCGCACGTGAAGCTGCCGGCGCTGGCTTGGGGAGAGAAGGACGGAACGGTCACGAATTCAGAGCGCCGGATTTCCCGCCAGCGCGCGATGTTCGACACGCCGGGGGAAGCGCGGGCCGATTGGCGGATCATCGCCGATGTCGGGGTCGAGATGGGCTTCGAGGATGCGTTCTCCTGGCGCTCGAACGCACAGGTGTTTCGCGAGTGGGCGCGCCTCACCGCCTACGAAAACCAGGACCGATTTCTGAACCTCTCGGGCCTGATCGGGCTGACCGCTGACGGCTATGAGCATCTGCAGCCGGTTCAGTGGCCGGTCACCGATGAGGGTGGAACAGCGCGCCTGTTTGGCGACGGGGTGTTCCAGACCGCTGATGGAAGGGCGCGAATGCTGCCCACGCCGGTGAGCGGCCCGGCGCAGGCCCCGGACGCAGCCTTCCCGCTGGCGCTCAACACCGGCCGTATCCGCGACCAGTGGCACACGCTCACGCGGACGGGCCTCGCCCCCGATCTATGGCGGCATGCGCCGGAGCCTTTCGTGGAGGTGCACCCTGATGACGCGGCAACCACCGGGGTGACCGACGGCGCGCTCACCCGCGTGCAGACCGCGTCGGGTGAGGCCGTCGCCCTGGCCAAGCTGACGGATCGCCAGCGGCCGGGCGCGATCTTCATGCCGATGCACTGGACGCAGAGCTACGCACCGCGCGGCATGGCTAATCCGTTGGTCGCCGGGCCGACCGATCCGAGGTCAGGCCAGCCCGAGTTCAAGCACACGCCGGCGCGGCTGCGGCCCTATCGCGAAACCTGGCGCGGCTTCTTCATGGCCCGCGAGCCGTGGTCGGCGCCTGCGAAGCTGGACCTGGTGTGGCGGCGCATCCCCCAACCCGGATGTCATCTGCACGAGTTCGCTGGGCGAGGGGCCGAAGGGGAACGGGCGCTGCTGCGCCGGGCGTTGTTGCTTGCGGTCGAGACCGAGGTGATGAGGTTCGAAGACCCGTCGGCTGGGTCTCTTCGAGAAGCCTTTCTGGCCGGCGACCGCCTCGATCGGATCCTTTTCACGACCACGGCCGGCGCCTTGCCGCCGCGCGGTTGGCTCGCAGAGCTGTTCGAGGCCGAGCGTCTGAGCGCCGATGACCGGGCGGCCTTGCTGATCGGGCGTGCGCCGGGGCGGCCAGCAGACATCTCGCCCGTGGTCTGCGCGTGCCGAAACGTCCGGGCCAGCGCTATCGCCAAGGCGATCGGCCAGGGCGCCAGGGATGTCGAGACAATCGTGGAGCAGACGAGCGCAGGCTCGAATTGTGGGTCATGCCGCCCGGAGATCGCCCGCCAACTCGCCGCCAGCATGGAGATTCGAGATGCAGCCTAGTGTTTCCACGGGAAAGGTCTGGTTGGTCGGAGCCGGTCCCGGGGCGGCTGATCTCCTGACGCTGCGCGCCGCGCGCCTCATCGCCTCGGCCCAGGCGCTGCTCTACGACGCCTTGGTGGACGAGGAAGTTCTCAGCTTGGCGCCCGACGCCTGCCTCAAGATCCAGACCGGCAAGCGCGCCGGTCGGACCAGCATGCGTCAGGAGACCATCAATCGGCTGATGTTGCGTCTGGCGCGCCGGGGCCTTGAGGTGGTTCGTCTGAAAGGCGGCGATCCTTCGATCTTCGGACGGGTTGGCGAGGAACAGACCTATCTACGTCGCCACAGCGTCGAGAGCGAGGTGGTTCCAGGCGTCACCGCCGCCTGCGCCGCGGCCGCCCAGTTCGGATTTCCGCTGACCCATCGCGGAATGGCCAGGCGACTCGTGATGATCACCGCCCGACTGGAGGCAGGCCGTCTCTCCATGGATTGGAGCGTGGCGGCGGATCGTGAGGCGACCTTGGCGATCTACATGGGCCGGGACTGCGCCGCCGCTATCTCGGCCGGGCTGATCGCTGGTGGACGGCCTGCGTTCACGCCGGCCTTGGCGGTGGAGAATGCCGGAGGCGCGGCCGCGCGCCTCCGGCAGGGCGTGCTCGGCGACCTCGCGCATCTGGGCGTGGGGGAGGGCGGACCGACCCTCTTCGTGATCGGCGAGGTGGCGGCTCTCGCCGATGCGCCTCGGATGGCGCAGGTCCTTCCGCCTGCGGCCAGGATCGCAGGTTAGGCAGGCGCCTTCGCCGGCTCCAGCGTCTTGACGATCTTTACCCGGGTGAAGTCGTCCGAGGCGGTCTTCATGAAGCCGCGTGCAGAGCGCGCCAAGGCCGACAACGATCAGGACAGGGCGAGTCTAAAGCGTCTCGATGGGCTGATGCCTGAACTCGACAAACTTGACGCAGCCCTAAAGGTCGAAGAGGGCCTCGATCGTTGATGCGCCCTACCGCGTCGGCCGGGTTCGGCGGGAGGTGGAAGCTGCGGTCGATAAGCGGTTGGCGGGCGCTGCGCCTGATTTCGCAGCGGCCCTCAGGTTGATCAATGAGGCCGCAAAGCCTAGCGGCGCCGTGCAAGGCGGCGGAAATGGGCAACCGTTAGATCCTAGCGTCGCGCAGCCGGACGATTTCAGAGATTTTGTGGCGGAGCTGGCTCGTCAGCTCAATGTTTGGAAGAAGAACGCGCTGACCAGGGCAGGCGACGCCTATGAGCGCATGGGCAAGTGCGTCGCGCTAACACGAGGCGAAGTTGGCTCTAACGAGCGACGTATTTCGCGCTGCTTTTGGCCCGCATTTTTAGCGTGGCTTTTATCGCACTCCCAATCGTACGCCTTATCGTTCCCGATTGGACGGAGCTAAGATAACTTTTAGACGCTATTCGATTAGCAAATTGGACGCTATAAAAGCCGCACTTAGAAATAGCGATCGAAAATGCATCCACGTTTTGTCGAAGGCCGAATTCGCGAGGCGCTTAAGGATACGCCTGTCGTAGCCCTTAACGGACCTCGGCAATCGGGAAAGACTACGCTAGCGAAGTTAGTGGCGGAGAAAAATCGCACTTATCTCACGCTCGATGACGCAACTACCCTGGAGGCCGCGCGATCTGATCCCACTGGCTTCATAAGGGGATTGGACACAGCGATCATCGATGAGGTGCAGCGAGCGCCCGACCTTATGTTGGCGCTTAAGCGGTCGGTCGACGAAGACCGCCGCCCAGGCCGCTTCCTCATCACCGGATCAGCCAACCTGCTGACCATGAAGGCGGCTCGTGAGTCTCTCGCCGGCCGGATGGAAATCATCTCGCTGCTCCCCCTTGCCCAAGCCGAGGTGCTCGAACAGCCAGAGCCCACGTTTCTGGCCCAAGCGTTCACTGGAAACCTCCCGAAAGCGTCCAAACCTCCGCTAGGCGATGACCTGGTCAATGTGGTGCTAGCTGGCGGCTATCCCGATGTCCTGGCGCGTGAAACTCCGCGGCGCCGGCGCGATTGGTGCCGCTCCTACATTGGAGCCATCGCTGAGCGCGACGTGCGCGATATCTCCTCGATCGAGAAGCCCAACGAAATCCCAAACCTGATCCGGGTCGCAGCCCACCAGTCAGGGCAACTGCTCAATATCACCACCATCGGCAATGACCTGCAGCTCGCGCGCAAGACGGTGGAGAGCTATCTGGAGGTGCTCGAACAGCTCTTCCTCCTGCGCCGGCTTGAGCCGTGGCGCCGCAACGACCTCTCTAGGCTCATCAAGACGCCGAAACTCCATTTCATGGACAGCGCCCTGCTAGCTGCAGCAAAGGCCGTAACCGCCGAACGGATCGCTGCAGATCGAGCGCTCCTTGGAGCAATCCTTGAGACCTTCGTCTTCGCTGAATTGCAAAGACTAGCCTCGTGGTCAGAAGAGGCCGTGCGCTTCTCCCACTATCGCGACAAAGACCAACTGGAAGTCGACATCGTTCTGGAGAACGAGGAAGGCGCAATGGTCGGGGTGGAGGTTAAGGCGGCCGCGACGGTCGCTGCGGCCGACTTCAAGGGATTGAAACGCCTGGCCGACATAACCGGCAAGGCCTTCCGCCTTGGAGTGGTGCTTTATGATGGGGATCAGACGATCAGCTTTGGTGATGGTCTGCTAGCTGCGCCGATTGCGAGTCTGTGGGCTCACTAGGCCTGCTTATCGAGCATGAGCATTGCTGAGCTGCAGCGGCATCTGGAGGCCTGGCGTCGTGGCGCGACGATCAACCTTCGCGAGGCGAAGCCGTCTCAAGGCGGCGCGTTCCTACGGGTTGGAGAAGTGCGCGCACTCGACCGCAAATCCGGACTGATCGCAGTTTGGTACGCATATCCGTACAATCACTGGACAAAATGCACTTAGCCGCGAACGTTTATATTTCCGATAAGATAAATTAGGCGCAAAACGGATATAGCCGCCATTTAGCAATGTCGCTCTAAAAGGTCAGAGTTTTTGGGGTTCTCAGCCTATCCCCTGTTTTTGCCCATAGTTTCTGTCCCGACGGTCCAAAGTTTCTGTCTCAGCGAACCAAAGTTTTTGTCCGAGGTCGTTAGTTCTGCCGGTTCAAGCGCACGCACTCCAGCCGGCTCGGATGGTCATCGGCCATCTGAGCGCGGCGGACGTCGCTAGATCCATCGGCTGCCGCCCTTCAAGCGCCACCGCCGGCCGCGGAAGCCAGCTGGCGCCAGCCGAAGCCGAGCTTCCGCTGCACATGCCTCGGGTTGGTTCCGCTACTTCACCCTCAGGTCTCAGGCTACAATGGGGCCCACCAATGGAGCGGTCACCGAGGCCATAGAGGTGCGGAGTTCAGGTGGCGGACTTTCAGAAATCTACGGCTACGGAGCTGCAGCGAGCCAAGATGGCGGGAGCCATGGGCGCGACAGCTCCCCGCGTGATCACGGCCGAGTTCGACCAGGCCCGCGATCGCCTCGTTCTCGAGTTCGACCAAGGCTTTGCAGTTGCGGTCTCGCTACGAGGGTTTCCCGGTTTCCAGCACGCAACCGCCTTGGATCTGAGCGCGATTGAGATTCTGGGCTCTGGGGATGCCTTGCATTTCGGGCGCATCGATCAGTCGCTCAACGTCTCCAACCTACTTGAGGAAATGACTGGGCTGTCTACGGCCTCTCCGGACAGGCGCGCGGAGGCCCGCCGTCAGCCGCCTATTAGGGTGCAAGGCGGCTATGTCGTACAGCCAAGTGGAGAGCCACCACCTTCTCCGCCGAAGGGCGGCAGCAGCCTTCGTCCCCCGAAGCCCTGATCCTACTCAAGCCGGATCCGTTCAATGGCGTCCTGCGTGATGCGATCTTTCCGGCGGTCATAGAGCTTGGTCGTTCGCGGGCTGGAATGGTTGGCCATTTCCTGCGCCAGCTCCAAGGTCCCGTCATTCAGCAGAAACGTCGTGATACCAGTGCCGCGGAACGAGTGGTTGCCGATCTTCGCCACAACGCCGGCGGCTGATGCGCGCCGCCGGACCATGGCGTAGGCGTCGTAGCGCGACATCGGCCGGTCAGTTAGTTCGCCGGTTCGTCCACGCGCGCTTCGAAACAGCGGTGCCTTGGAATCCTCCCGATGGCCGGCGACGGCCAGATACGCGTCGAGATGATCGAGCAGCTTGTGGTGTATCGGGAGCTCATGGACCTTGCCGCGCTTCTCGTGCAACCGGATCCAGGAGCGGCCGGCGGTTTGCACGAGGTCCTCAACCTTCATGCCGACCGCGGCCGACACCCGCGCGAAGCTGTAGGTCATCAGCGCGATCAGGGCCCGATCGCGCAACCCGACCACGTCGGTCTCGGGAATGCTCTCCAGCAGCCGTCGGGCCTCCTGCGGCGAGAGGATGGGCGTCTTGCCGCGAACCGCGTCGTGGCTCGGTCCACGGACTGCATGCGCTGGATTGTGCTCGATCACGCCGGTTCGCACCAGCCAGTCGAACAGGCTGCGCAATGCTGCCAGGCGCTGCTTCACCGTCGGCGCCGAAACCAGGTCGGCACACTCTTCTATATACGCAGCGACGTGCAGCGGTCGGATCTCACGTAGCGAGGTCATGGGGACTACGCCGCGCCATTCCAGGAACGAGCGCACCGCCCGCATGTAGGCAA